>OMJB01000089.1 GCA_900299255.1 Sphingobacteriales bacterium | reverse complement strand
GGCGTGGTGCTGGATATGAAGCGATTCAATAAAATTCTGAACGTTGATAAGCGCAATTTTCAGGTGACGACTGAGCCGGGAGTGATCACTCAGGTATTGCAGGAGCATCTGAAAGCTGAGGGGTTGTTTTATCCGCCTGACCCTGCCAGCAAGGGTTCCTGTTTTATAGGCGGCAATGTTTCTGAAAACTCAGGAGGCCCAAGGGCGGTAAAATACGGAGTAGTGAAGGATTATGTGCTGAACCTGGAAATGGTGCTGGCTAACGGAGATGTGATATGGACAGGTGCAAATGTGCTTAAAAATGCTACAGGGTATAATCTTACACAACTGGTAGTAGGCAGCGAAGGCACATTGGGTGTGCTCACAAAAATAGTGCTGCGGCTGATACCGGCTATAAAGCACGATCTGCTGTTGCTGGTTCCGTTCCGGTCGGCAGTGGAAGCCTGCGAGGCAGTTAATGCGATATTTCTGGCTGGTTACACGCCTTCTGCACTGGAATTCATGGAGCGCGATGCGCTGGAGTGGTCTATGCGGTATGTACAGTCTACGGGCATACAATTGCCCGATGATATAGCGGCTCATCTGCTGATAGAAGTGGATGGGAACCATATGGACGAATTATACCGTGATGCGGAAGCAATATCTCAGATTGTGCAGCGTTATGATATAGGTGAAGTTTTATTTGCCGATAGCCACGAGCAGAAGCAAATGCTGTGGACACTGCGCCGCAAGGTAGGGGAGGCCGTAAAAAGCAATTCGATTTACAAAGAAGAGGATACGGTGGTACCCAGAGCAGAATTGCCTGAACTGTTGCAGATCATCAAGGCGCTGGGTGTTGAGTATGGGTTCAAATCAGTTTGCTACGGCCACGCAGGCGATGGCAACCTGCATGTAAACATTGTGAAGGGAGAAATGACAGATGATGACTGGAAAAACAAGTTGCCGCTGGGAATCAGAAAGTTGTTTAAAGAAGTGGTGCGTATGGGCGGTACCATCTCCGGTGAGCATGGCATAGGGCTGGTACAAAAGGATTACATGGATATAGCCTTTGATCAGGTGCAGATGGGGCTGATGAGGCAGATAAAGGATGTTTTTGACCCTAAGGGCATATTAAACCCCGGTAAGATTTTAACGTCTTAGTAGCATATGGAGTTGTTTCGTGGATGCTATTTTGATATAACTTCGTAACAAGAATTATTAGCTATGAAAAATCTGTTCATTGTTTTTCTGGTATTGGCAGTAACTGCGGCCTCGGCACAGGAAGTATACACCAGCTCCGGCAAGCCGGGATTCCATAAAAAGGCCTCCAAAAAACACAAGAAAGGCTATAATCCGGATAAGCTGATAGTGGGCGGCGGATTTGCTGCCGGGTACTCCAGCGGTTACGCCAGTTTCGGGCTCGCTCCTATTGTCGGGTACCGCATCACAGAACATTTTATGGCTGGGGTGGGGTTCGGATACAAATATGCACAGGAGCCAGTGTATGTAGATCCGGTTGATCCAAATAAAGTATCGTATATCAGGCAAAACCTGCTTTATCCAAACTTATGGACGCGCTATATCGTCTTCCGTAATTTTTTTGTATCCGGTACTGTTGAGTATGATTTCATCAGCCAGAAAGGGCCAGGCTACGACAATTACGGTAACCTCACCACCATCAAAAGAAATGTAACCAATACAGCTTTGCTGCTTGGCGCCGGATTGCGGCAGCCGCTGGGAGGCCGGGTTTCGCTGTATGCCGAACTGATCTATGATGTGCTGCAGGGAGAAAATAGCCCGTATCCAAAAGGAACTCCGGATGTGAACTTTGGTTTCGCCGCAGGGTTTTAGAGACAGGCTGGCAAAAATCATTTAATTTAGAGCCTTGCAGTTATTTGCAAGGCTCTTCTATTTAGCACAATGAATTCAGTATTACTGTTCTCTATTATCATTGTTTACTTCTCGGTGCTGCTGGGTATAGCATTCTATACATCGCGGCACTCTGACAACGAGTCGTTTTTTATCGGCAACCGCAGCAGCAAGTGGTGGCTGGTGGCTTTTGGCATGATAGGTACCTCGCTATCGGGTATGACGTTTATTTCAGTACCGGGTACGGTAGGTAAGCTTGGTTTTGATTATTTTCAGGTAGTAATCGGTTATTTTCTGGGGTATTTTGCTGTGGCGTTTATATTGTTGCCGCTCTATTACAAACTTAATCTAACCTCTATTTACACTTATCTGGAAAGCAGGCTGGGCAACACTTCCTATAAAACCGGAGCCTTGTTTTTTATACTTTCCCGCACACTGGGGGCCACTCTGCGCCTGTATCTTGTAATAAAAGTGCTGGAGAAGTTTGTCCTGGCAGACCTAGGTATATCATTCGAAGTTACAGCTGTGGTGATACTGGGGCTTATATTACTCTATACCTACCGCGGTGGTGTGAAAACGATCGTATGGACAGATACGCTGCAGACTACTTTCATGCTGCTGGCACTCATTACCTGTGTTGGGTATATTGTTCATTCACTGAATTTTGACATGGCCGGTGCCTGGCAGGCTATGGTAGACAAGGGATTCACCAAGCTGGTGGAATCTGATTCTTTAAAGGCCAATTTCTTTTTAAAGCAGTTTCTGGGAGGTGCATTTATTACCATTGCTATGACTGGCCTGGATCAGGAGATGATGCAGAAAAATATCAGTGTGAGCAACTACAAAGATTCGCGCAAGAATATGCTTACGCTGAGTTTTCTACAGATGGTTGTGGTATTTATTTTCCTTTCGCTGGGCGGCCTGTTGTATCTCTATGGCATGAGTAAGGGTGGGTCTTTTCAGCATGTAATGGTGGATGGGAAAGATACCTTTCAGTTTTTGCTGGATGGGAAAAATATCATCGGAGACGACCTGTTTCCGGTTCTTGCATTCAAATACATGCCACCTTTTATCAGTATCATTTTTATCATTGGCCTCATTTCCGCACTTTTCCCCAGTGCAGATGGTGCGCTCACGGCACTTACATCGTCGTACTGTATTGATATAATGGGCCTGCGCAAACAAACGGGACTCACTGAGCAGGAACAAAAGCGCAAACGCCTGATTGTACACAACACATTTGCCGTGATCTTTCTTGCGTGTGTATTTATTTTCAGGGCTGTTGACAATGGCTCACTGATTCAGCTGCTGCTGGTAGTTGCCGGATACACCTACGGGCCGCTGCTGGCATTGTTTGCATTCGGCATTTTCACGAAGTTGTCTGTGCGCAACGAATTGGTGCCGATAGTTTGTATTGCCGCGCCGGTGGCATGCTACATTTTAAAGCAAAACGATAAAGTTTGGCTGGGTGGCTACAGTATAGGCACAGAACTACTCATCATCAATGCTGCACTCACCTTTATACTATTACTGTTTGTCTCCAGAAAAGGAGGACCATTAAATGCAATCAAATAATGAAAGAGCACATAGACAAGATCAAAATGCGCGATTGGACCGAGACCAAGGCGCACTCCAGTTGGCAGATTTTTAAAGTAATGGCAGAGTTTGTGCAGGGGTTTGAGACGCTTGCAAAGGTGGGTCCCTGTATTTCAATATTCGGATCGGCACGTACCAAGCCGGGTAACAAATACTATGAGATTGCTACAGAGATAGCCAGGCGACTGGCTGAGGAAGGTTTTGGAATAATTACAGGCGGAGGCCCCGGCATAATGGAAGCGGGCAATAAAGGAGCCAGCCTGGCCAACGGCAAGTCTGTAGGGCTGAATATAGAATTACCTTTTGAGCAGCACCAGAACAAATATCTGGACAGTGAGACCTCTATGAATTTTGATTATTTCTTTGTGCGCAAGGTAATGTTCACTAAATACTCGCAGGGGTTTATTATGATGCCCGGTGGCTGGGGTACGATGGATGAATTTTTTGAGGTTGCCACACTGATACAGACGGGCAAGCTGGCGCAAACACCTATGATATGTGTAGGGTCGGAATACTGGGGCGGGCTATTTGACTGGATGCGCAAGTCTATGATGGAAGCTGAGGGCAACATTGCGCCGGGGGACCTGGAACTGATTAAAATCTTTGATACTCCTGATGAAGTTGTTGCCTACATGAGTGATTTTTATTCGCATAATAAACTACAACCGAATTACTAATGACTACGTTGCTTATTTCAAAAGCACTCAACGATTATGCCGAGCATTTCACTACGCCGGAATCAAAAGAACTTGCAGCCCTCAATCGCGAGACAAACCTGAAGCGCGGAGATGCAGTAATGCTCTCGGGGCATCTGCAGGGGGCGCTGCTGCAGCTGTTGAGTAAGATGGCCAGGCCGAAACGCATTCTGGAGATAGGTACCTATACAGGGTACTCGGCCATTTGCCTGGCAGCTGGCCTGCAGGAGGGCGGATTGCTGCATACCATAGAGGTTGATGAAGAGTTGTATGATATTGCCGACAAATACATCACAGCAACGGGCTACCGGGAAAAGATTGTGCAGCATACCGGAGCCGCGGCAGCAGTGATAGCTCAGCTGGATGAAGTATTTGATATGGTTTTTATAGACGCTGATAAGGCAAACTATGGGCTGTATTACGACCTTGTATTTGACAAGTTGCCTGTGGGCGGTTACATTATTGCCGATAATGTACTGTATGACGGTGAGGTAGTATTGCCGGCAAATGAACAAAGCAAGAACGCCCGGGCAATAAGTGCCTTCAACCAAAAAGTAAAAGCCGACAACCGGGTAGAACATATGCTGCTACCGGTGAGGGATGGGCTTATGGTAGTGCGTAAAATAAGGGAGTAGAACTGGGCATTGGCGGCGTTTTGTTGTTTTGTTAACATCCAGTTAGGTGAATGAATCGTACTTTTGCGGTACCGAAAGCCCATTCTATATAATTATATTTCATGCGTAGAATACTGCATTTCTTCTTACTTTTTGTTGTACTGGTGCCTGCAATAGCCGGTGCCCAGGAAGGCTATACAGAAAGGGCAAAGAAGTATGTAGACCAATATGCATCGCTGGCAATGTATGAGCAGTGTAAAAATGGTATACCTGCAGCTATAACGCTGGGACAGGGGATACTGGAAACTGAGGCAGGCAGCAGCGAACTGATGACGGAAGCCAATAACCATTTTGGTATAAAATGTAAAAATGGGTGGCAGGGGCCTACTTTCACTCATACGGATGATGCACCGGATGAATGCTTCAAAAAATACTCATGTGCAGCAGAATCGTATAAAGATCACTCTGAGCATCTGAAGCGGAATCCCCGGTACAGTCCTTTATTCAAGATTAAAGAGACAGATTATAAGTCGTGGGCGGTATGCCTGAAGAAGTGTGGTTATGCCACCAATCCGCAATATGCGCAGAAGCTTATACAGATCATAGAAGATTTTGATCTGCAGCAGTACACCTTTAGCGCCAAAGACAGTTCGTTTTTGAAGAAAGAGAAAATAATACCTGTTGTTGAAGCGCAGCCTCCCATGGATTCGGTTGTGAAGCCGGTAGCGAAAAAACCTACGTTACCTATTTCGCAATCACCGGGTTATGCCAGTGCAGGCAAATTCAGGGGAGATACAACAGTCATTCCTGTGACCCGACAGCATAAGGTGCTTGCCGGCGAAACAATGGCTGCAATTGCGCGCTCTGAAGGCGTGGAGCTGAAGAAGCTGATGCAGCTGAACATGCTGAACCCCAATGAAGAACCAATAGTGGGCGTGATACTGGAACTGACAGTACCCGCATCGCGCAAGCCAGCGGTAACAGTGAACCCCATTACAGCACATAAGGGCAACGCCATTGCAACCGGAGACGAAAAAGCTCCCGCAGGCGATTACATTGCCATCAACAGGGTGAATGGTAAAACTATAAAAGATACTGCCAGGGCAAAGCAGGTAAGTACTCCGGCTTCGCTAGCCCAGACTCCGGCTGAACCTGCCAAACCTAAGCCTATCATTATTATCGAAGAATCTAACAAACGCCCCGTGCGGCCACCAGATAGGCCGGATCCGAATGACCCGGAGGTAAAGAAGGAAGCCGAATTCAGTGCACTGAAAGCCGAACTGGATAAGGTTGTGTATGCAGACGACAGCAAGCTCATTGCAGAAAATCAGTCTGCCGTGCAGCCGGAAAAGAAAGCGGTAATAACGCCTGACAAGAAGCAACCTGCGCTGCCCGAAAAAAAAGGAATAAAACCTAATGCCGGGAAAAGTGAAAGTACCTATACCGTAAAGAAAGGTGATACTGCTTTTTCAATAGCCAAGCGCAATAACATAACCCTCGATCAGCTTTCTGAATGGAACAGCATCGGGCCGGGTGGTGTGAAAACAGGTCAGGTACTGCGTATAAAATAAGCATTATGCCAGACGTTATTATCCACAGAAAGACATTCACCCCGTTTATACCAGCTGACAAGATACAGGAACAGGTAACGATTGCTGCAAAACAGATCAGCAGGGATTATGCAGGTAAGCGGCCGCTGATACTGGGAATACTGAACGGATCGTTTATGTTTGCGGCAGATGTTTTCAGACAACTGGACATTGAAGCTGAAATATCTTTTATCAAACTGGCTTCATACAAGGGTACCTCTTCCTCAGGAAATATTGTTACGTCAATAGGGCTGGAAGAAAATCTGCATGGCAGGCACATCATCATAGTAGAGGATATAATTGACACTGGTAAGACCCTGCATGCATTTTTGCCGGAGGTTCTTCAGCGGCAGCCGGCATCTGTAAAAATTGCAGCGTTTCTCACCAAGCCGGCGGCTTTACAGTTTGATGTTCATGCCGATTATTTCTGTTTTGAGATCGACAATAAGTTTGTTGTTGGTTACGGCCTTGATTATGATGGCCTTGGACGGAATCTGCCTGAGCTGTATATTCTGAAAGACTAGACCCGGATTTGACCAGTGCAACAGATTCCTGAAAACGGTTTTGCAGGAAAAGGCACTATCTTTAATCTGCAAACAGATGAACATGAAAAAGTTAGCCCTGGTGCTGCTGGTTACGGTGATTGCTGTATCCTGTAAAAATACATGGAGCCAGGAAGACAAAGACGCATTTTACCAGGCCTGCACAGATGAAGCGAAAACCTGGGCAGGAAATGATTCCGTGGCAAAAAGCTACTGCGACTGTGTGTTTGGTAAAATGGTGCAGAAATACCCCAATGAACAGGATGCACTGGAGCATCTGGATATTCTAGCCAAAGATACCGGCCTTATAGGCTGTAAGGTGCAGGTTCAAGGCAGATAGTCTGCGCAATAATTCCATTTAATTTTCATAAGGGTTGCGTTCGGGCTATGAACTGATAGCGGTGACACTACAAGCCTAATTCAGCAAACACTAATTGGTGTTCAGGATGAATGGAGTTTTTGCATTCTGCGGCATGATGATAGTCTTGGAGTTGGGCGATTCTGACAACTTAAGAAACGCTTCAATCTGTTTGTACTGAATATATTCCGGGGTAAGACCCTTGCTGATGGTATCGCACGCTTTCTTTATTGCTGCAGCCTCTATGATTTTTATTTCACGGTCTTTCTTTGCAACTTCTTCCTTGAATGCGTATTGCTGGTTCAGCTGTTCTTCCTGCAGTTTTGATTCTATAGCGGCTACAACCTTTGGTGGCAGTTTTATGTCGAGCAGGTAAATATCTGTCACCAAAATATTGCCTTCTCTCAGCCGGTTTTTTGCAAGATTGAAGGAGGAACTGGTAATAGAATCTATTTTCAACGAATAGATTTCCTCAGGGCTAAGGCTTGAAATAGTTTCGCGGATAGCGTAAACTATCTCAGGCTCTACAAAAACCGAGTCATATCTCTTGCCGTATTTTCTGAAAATAATTGGCAGACTATCCTGCACCGGAGCGTACCTGTAATTAATTCTCACATTTACAGTTACACCATTTCTTACAACAATATTGAGCCGTTTGTCTACAAATTGCTCGCGGGTACTGAATGTATATACTGTATTCCAGGGCCATGTAAGGTACATTCCTTCTTTAAACACCTCTGAAGTGAGCAGCCCTCCATTGAAGGGCATATATATCACCGCGGCTCTGGCAGGGCCGTTAAAGTGTACTACCCTGTCAATAAACATTACAATAACCAACAGAATAACTAAGATTGCAATAGTAAAGTTTATCTTTTTCTGGTCCACAATTCAAAAATTTATTTTTATCAATTTTTATATTCCGAAAAAGTACCGTAATCCATTTTGTAAATTTTATCAGCTTTACCAAAATAAAAATCGTCGTGGGTAATCGCAATAATTGTTTTTCCCATTTTCTTAAATTCGTGTATCAGCTCATTATAAAAGTACTTTCGGAATTCAGGGTCCTGATCTGCAGCCCACTCATCAAACACAAAAATGTTTTTCTGCTCCAGCATCAGCGAAATCATAGCCAGCCTTTTCTTCTGACCGGTAGAAAGACTTCTGTTGGTAAACGAATTGTCTTTAAAGCTGGTTTTATTGGACAACTGCATTTTGTCAATAAGCTTTAAAACTCTTCTGGGGTCCAGATCTCGTATGCCATAGAGCTCTGAAAACAAAAAGAAGTCTGAGAAAATTACACCAAAAAGTTCCCTGTATTCCTGTAAGTTTTCCTCAGTTATTTCAGTTTCATCATCAACAACAATTTCTCCGGCAACTGGTTTATATAAGCCTGTGAGCAGCTTAATAAGCGTGGACTTGCCGCTCCCGTTTCCTCCAATGATAAAAATGATTTCTCTTCTGTTGACTTCGAAATTTATAGGGCCGATTCCAAATTGTTTTTTGTCGGCACCGTCGAAGTAAGCAAACTCAAGCTCTTTAAAACTGATTTTGCTGAAATTGTCGAACATCCCGTAAAGAACTGGTTCAGCTTTATTGAAAACGATTCTGCTTTTTAGTTTTTCTTCGAGGTCAATGAGATTGGCAACAGAAACAGATGCCTTGTTCATAGAATCAAACGAACCAACAGCATCACTTAGCGGCATGATAATAAATATGATTGTTGATGTAATTTTAGCAACATCAGCAAAAACGCTTTTATCAAGTTCGGGTACAATAAAAACCATGAGCCCCAGCAGAAAATAGAAGCAGCCAACGGCAAAAATGAAATAGGTATTCATTTTGTTATCGGTAACTATTTTCATATTCATCAGCTTTTTAGTCAATGTTTGTGCTTTGACGGAAAAAATATCGTGTTTTTTCTGTTGATTTATTTTGAGCTCTTTAAACCCGCCTGTTATCTCATTGATTGTTTCGAAGTATACGTTTTCCAGATCAGCTGATTCTTTGAACTCATATTTAATTCGTTTCAGTCCGATAAAATAATTAGCTATCGGCAACATAAGCAGTACAAAAGCTATGAGGAAGGCAATGAAATTCAGGAACAACAAATAAATCAGTGCAAAAATGACCAGCACAGCCGACTGGATGCCGATAATAATTTGGAAGAAGAGCCGCTTATTTCATTGGTGTCTTTGGTAAGGCGGGCGTAAATCTCTGCGCGGCCTAATTCTTCAAAATGAACCAGTTCTGTGTTCATCAGGTAGTTTACAACACGCTTTCGCACTTTATAAACTATGGTTTCAGATAATAGATTGGTAAGACGAAGAGCGCGACTTTTGGTAATAAGCCAAATAATATATATGATGATGTATACAAATATAAATTTATAGTTGAAAGTATTCGCAACGAGTTTTGTAGCAGAATGGTTGATTATTGCCAATAAAGACGAGTGTGCCAAGCCGGATATTACTGTCATTAATAAGACCTGCTTAGGGACATCATTCCCAGATTCACGTCTTATAAAGCTAACCATTACTTTAATGTCCATAAATCAACTACATATTAAAATAACAACGTTTTAAATAAAAATAGAGAGTGAAATATATTAAAAATTTAATTAAAATTCAGCTATATCTGCTGTTTTATCTAATTTATATTAGGCCGGATTTATCAACTTTGGCCAAACTAGCGTAGAATGGAACAGTTGCAGTAAAAAATCTTATTGAAAATACCAAAAATGTTATTACTTTTATGACAAATAAATGAACATATGCAGTTTTTAGTAGTATATATATTGCTATCCATAATCGCAGCTTACTAAGGAAGTAAATCGAGGCTTGGTTTATGGGGTATATTAATTTTAAGTCTAATAGTAACACCTATTGTAACATTGATAGTTTTATTCCTGTTTAACAGCCCCGCTGAAAAAAAGGTATCGTAGAGGGGGGAGGGGCTCAAATGCAAATTTTGATTCAAAGACAGAGGAATTACATACGTAAACCATACGGACACGTATAGTATTTTAAATAAAATTAAATGCACCTTGCACAAGCTATGCTGTTGAAATAGTTTTGCAGGAATAAAATAGCCAAAACATGGAAAATACCGATCATTTACACGACTATACAAAACTGCATAAGGCAAATGAAGTTGTAAAAAACTACATTATGTGGACAGGTGCTGCTGGTATAATACCAGTGCCGATAATTGATTTTGCTGCAATCAGTGCTATTCAACTGAATATGCTGAATAAAATAGGTGATATATACGGATACAAATTTTCGTCTAACTGGGGGAAAGAAGTTATCGGATCATTGGTTGGTGGCTATCTTGCTACCACCCTTGGTAAGGGTATAGGGCTGAGAATGGTGAAGGCTATTCCAATAATAGGTGGCATTGCAAGCAGTCTGGTGGTTCCTGGCCTGGCGGCAGGATCAACCTGGGCACTGGGTCAGATTTTTATTACTCACTTTGAATCGGGTGGTACTTTGCTTGATTTTGATCCGAAGAAATACAAAGACCATTTTGCAGAAATGGTCAAAAAATATCTTGCAAAGATGAATTTAGCAAAGGAGCCAGTAACGGCAACTGACGCAACAAAAAAGAAATAGTTCTAGGGGGATAAAGTATAAACAGGTGAGCTTTCTGCTCGCCTGTTTTTTTGGTATAATGTCTGTGCACCTAAAGAATGAGTCAGGCAAAAATCTAATATCAGGCCTCGTCCTGGAAAGATGTGCTGGACGCTACTTAAGTAATGCCCGGACCTTAATAATCTCGTCCGATTTTTCGTCGGTTCGAGTGACCCAAACGGCAGTTTGTTTTTTTTCAGATTCTTTCAATAATTGCAGATATACAGGTTTTGATTTTTTAGACAGTTTGTAAAATCTGGCTGACTCGAGAAAGCATACAGTGATGAAATCAGCAGTAGGGTTTTCAGATCTGATGGAAGCCACGGTCATCTGTTTTTCTACCATTTTCTTAACCCGGCTGCCTTTGTGAGCAGAGCAGGACTGCATAGAAACGAGCAAAAAAAACAAACTCAGCAAGGTTTTGAAGCATGCTGAGTTTATTTTTCTATTTACCTTAGAAACGATCAATAGCATGTGTGCAGCGGTGCGTAGCTTATTAATGTGCTATTTGTTGAAGAATAAGTTGGGTCTGTATTAAATGTAAGGCCGGAATAACCAGCAGGAGAATAAGAAGCAGTAGGCTGGATATTAATCATAGAGACACGGGCAACACTGGTACCTGTAACACATGAAGGGTTTTCCTGCGCATGCAGCCAGGTGGCCAGCAACACCGGCTGATCGAACATAGCAGCATCAAACACATAAGCTTTTACACCGGTCGGGGTTTTTACATTTACCAGCGGAGCTACATGGTACCACCAGGTAACACAGCAACCACGCCATTTGAGGCACTTAACACTCAATCTGTCTGAACCTGAATTGGCAAAGCTGAATATTTTGTGGGTAGCATAATGATAACGGTTATTGATGATCCAGCACATTTTGTGCGCTCTTGCATAACAACCATCCTGACAGTACTGGAAAGAAATACAATGATCAATTCCATAAGGTGAAGGCAGCGCACAGCATTGTTTCACTATATAGTCGAACATGAGCTGAGCGGTGGCGAAGTCGGGAATCACATTGGTAAGGCCTGGTGTTGAAGTGTTTAATACCGACATAGCAGCTGTGGCTCCGTTGATTACATCAGCGTCCATTGTGGCCAGGTTCACCGGTATGCCAGTGCCAGGCGCATTGATCACTTCCCTGCTTTGATGCGCCTGCTCTTCAGCCAGAGTAACTACATTAGCATACAAAACAATGCCATTCCAGGGGTCGAATTTAATGCTGACCATGCGGTTGTTGTCTAGCGCATGCTGTAGCACGCCCAGAACGGCAGCGTCCTGTACAGTAAACAGTTCTGCCAGCTCATTAAACATTACTTCATTAACTGTGCCATCCGATGATTTACGGATTGCGGCAACAGTAACGGTATTTGTCTGGGGAGCATTCTGTTGAAGCGGTTGTGCCGCTGCAACTTTATCAACCTGAAGAGAAGACTCAGATGTGGCTACTTTTGTTGCAGAAGGAGTGCTTTTGCTACATGAGTTAACAAATGCGGCTATGCCAGCCATCACGGCCACATAGCACATCGCAGTTAACCTGATTGTTTTACCTATAGACGATCTTTTCATTGCCTGTTTTTTTAGAAAATGGATACCCGTTGTATTTTTAATATACCGCACACGTACACACAAAATACATACTTTTTTATTATTAATCAAAAAGTTGGCGACATATTTTTTATTTTTATTTTCAAAGTGAAATACTTAAATTTAAATACTAACTTTCCATAGATTTTGTCCATTCAAACGAGCAATATGATGAAGTGCTTTTTTTACTTTTTGTTTTTTACAGTTTTTTCCAACACGCTGCTGGCCAAGTCAGCCAGTCATTCAGGCATCAGGAACAGCCATGGCCGGGTGCTAAGCGGCCTGCTGATGCAAAATGCAGCACTGCATTCAGGTATGAAAGGCACCGCAGGCGTTTCTCTGCAAAGAGTAATTGCACAGAGTACGCGAGACAGTAACATTGTGCCGCTGATAGACTCTGTAAACCTGAGGTATAACGCCTTCAGAGGGTCGACATACGACTATAACACAATGATATACCCTTACAATTATCCATACAGTTCTACTCCCATGTTTGATTTTGCGGGTACTTTTACCAGGCCGCAGGTATTGTATGATACGATGATGCACTGGACAGTGGACCCGAATACGCTTGTGTATGGCTATTATGAAACCAATATTGCTGCTTACGATGGTTTAAGCAACCTGACGGCTTTGCTGTCAACAAACATTGACTCGGCTATGAATCCGAATATGGTTTTCAGCAACAGTTTTACTCCGGCCAATAAGATTGCGGTGGGTTATTCTTCAAACTATATTGGCGGTACAGTGGACAGTGTTTTCAAGCAGTACTTTGCATATAACACTTCCAACAAGCTTATTGCCGATAGTACCTATGAGCTGCACCTGGGTGTATGGAGGCTGGCAGCAAAGGATTATTACACTTATGATGGCAGCAACAATCTTATCCAGATTGACAATTACGCCAACATGACGGATACATCCTTTTTGTTACCATTGGTGATACAGCAAAAGTATGTGAACACTTACGATGGAAGCAACCGCCTGCTCACAGTTTTAGACAGCACGTTTAACGGTACCAGCCTGATGCAGAATGAAAAAGACACCATGGCCTATACCGGAACACTACCGTTCCATACTTCTTGGAAACAATACCAGTGGGATGCTATTAACGGATACTGGGCTCCCATGTTTTACATGAGCAAGCACTTAAACGGGCTGAACCTGCCTGATACTGTTTACATTCAGGGTTTTGACAGCCTGCTCAATTCGTGGGTGCCACAGACAATGGATGTGGTTCATTACAACGCTTCCAATAACCCGGATTCGCTGAAGGATTTTGAATACAGGTTCACTTACTTCCCTGCGCTGCCGCGTTACACAACAACCTACTATTACCAGAACTACACAAATACACTTGAAGCAGGCAACCAGTTGAGTGCAGTAAATACTGTAAAAGTATATCCTAACCCCGCTCAAAATATGATGACGGTGTCAGGACTGCAGCTGGCGGCCAATACGCCTGTTGACTATACCCTTATCAATATGAACGGGCAGATGGTGAGCAGGGAGCGGGCTCCATGGGCAGGCGAGCAACAGCTGTTTACAGACAGGCTGGTGCCTGGTATGTACCTGCTGGTTGTTCAGGATATGGAAGGCCACCTTTTGCACAAACAGCAGATAGTTAAAGCCCAGCAATAGCAGTATACACACTTGCACCATTCTGTGCTGAAAAAAAGCAGTAACGAACTAAACCGTTTGTGCGGGTTACCAGAAGTTTTATGCCGCAGACAGTAAGGACTACAATTAAAAAAATAAGTGGCCAGCAAAGCACTGACGAAGGGGACCTGCTGGCGGTAGAGGAACCGCTGGAGATCAGGCTGGTGTACCATGCGGGTAAAGTAACACAGCAAAAGAGTGTGTCTGTAACCATGCGTACCCCGGGCAATGATGAAGAGCTGGCTGTTGGTTTTTTGTTTACAGAGGGCATCATAAGTTCCATTCATGATATTTCAGATGTTGGCTACTGCAAGCCAGATAACAAGAATATAATCTGTGTACAGCTTTCTGATACATCAGGGAAGGAGTTTGCTATACCCGAGCGTAATTTCTACACCACATGCAGCTGTGGCGTATGTGGCAAAGCTTCTATTGAAGCAGTAAAGACGGTATGTACTGTACCTGAAACATTTGACACGATCAGAATACCTTCGTCGGTACTGTACGGGCTGCCCGGAAAGCTGCGCAGCACCCAGGATATATTTGACAATACCGGCGGGCTGCATGCCTGTGCCTTGTTTGATACTGTGGGAAATCTGCTGTTGAGCAGAGAAGACGTGGGCCGCCACAATGCAGTGGACAAACTGATTGGCGCAGCGCTGCTAGCCGGGATGGTGCCGCTGCAGGAACATGTACTTATGCTGAGTGGCAGGATCAGTTTTGAACTGGTACAAAAGGCCGTAATGGCGGGTATAAAGATAGTGGCAGCAGTAGGTGCGCCATCTAGCCTGGCCGCAGAAATGGCCGAAGAGCAGGGCATGACCCTGATTGGTTTTCTGAGAGGAGAACGGTTTAATATATATTCAGGAGCGGAGCGGATATTGATGAAGTAAAGCAAGCCTTTGTTTAACTTTGCTGCCTGCTGCAAAAGGGATAATTGAAATGAAGCTGCGAATCAGAAGTAACTCAGTAAGAATAAGGCTTTCACGTACCGAAGTGGATGCACTTTGCACCACCGGCCATCTGGAAGATGCCACCGAATTCGGAACCGGTACATTTCGTTATGCATTGCAGGTAAAGGACGGAATCAGCGGGCTGCAGGCCTCGTTTGAGAATGGAGTTGTAACCATGTATACGCCGGTTGAGTTTGCCAGAACATGGCCCGGGAATACAGTGGTAGGTACATCCGGCGAAATGCCGCTGCCGGGAGGCGGGCATCTGTCTCTGCTGCTGGAAAAAGACTTCAAATGCATAGACAATACCTCCGAAGACCAGTCAGATAATTACGAACACCCGAATACGGTGTGCTGATCAGAAAGGGCACATAATTGAGACAAGTGAACGGCATTTATAACCTCACCTGCTCAGACCTCACCTCCGCTCCAAAGAAAGCTGAAGCGTGGTTATCAAAATCAGTGGCATCATCGGTGGTGAAGAAGTGGCGGGAGCCTCCTGCGGTGATACGTGCCAGCATCTCGGGGTGGCGGTGCAGATATTCCTTCAGGCTATCTGCT
Source organism: Sphingobacteriales bacterium (assembly GCA_900299255.1). GTDB lineage: Bacteria > Bacteroidota > Bacteroidia > Chitinophagales > Chitinophagaceae > Nemorincola. The sequence continues at coordinate 26,008 of OMJB01000089.1, read as the reverse complement.
ACAATAGGCCCCTGCGGTATCACCTGTATGTTTTCAGGCAGATATTTCCTTATGCTGTCCATCAGCAGCGGGTAGTGGGTGCACGCCAGCAGTATAGTGTCTGTATCTGGGGCACTTGTTAGTAATTCGTTCAAGTTTTTTTGAACAAAAAAATCAGCTCCCGCAGATTTTGCTTCGCCGTTTTCAATCAACGGCACCCACATGGGGCATGCAAGTTGGCTTACCTGCACACCGGGGAAAAAATGATGAATTTCTATTTCGTAGGAGCCCGAAGTAACAGTGCCTTTTGTACCCAGTACGCCAATCGAATTTGAACGGGTGTAGTTGCCAATTTTTTCTGCTGTTGGTCTGATTACACCCAGAACCCGGTTATCAGGAGCAATAGCCGGAAGGTCCTTCTGCTGAATGGTACGGAGTGCTTTTGCAGATGCAGTATTGCAGGCGAGTATTACCAGTGGGCAACCTTTACTGAACAGCCATTTAACGCACTCCAACGTGTACTGGTGCACTGTTTCAAAAGAGCGGTTGCCATAAGGGGCTCTTGCATTATCGCCCAGATAGATGTAATCGTATTCAGGAAGCAGCGCGGCAATAGACCTGAAGACGGTAAGCCCGCCGTAACCTGAATCGAATATACCAATTGGGCTGATTCCCTGCATGGAGATAAAGGTAGGGAACGATGTGCATAAACAAAAAAAGAGCGGCCCGCAGGACGCTCTTTTTTTGTTTTATTAAAGTACAGTATTAGTGTGCAATAACTATCTGCTTAACAATTTTGCCCTGAGTGCCTGTGATGCTGAGGAAGTAAAGGCCATCAGCCATGTTGTCAACAGATACTGAGCTGGTGTACTGAGCAGCAGCAGGAGTTTCCCAATGCCTTACAACCCTGCCCTGTGCATCATAGATCATCAGGTCGGCAGACTGTACTGCATCCCATTTCAGGTCAACGTTGATTGTATTCTGAGCAGGAACCGGATATACATTTGCGCTTCCGCCGTTGTCTGTTACATTCTTAACAGAAACTTCTCCTGGGTTATAAGTACCATAATAGTAGTTATACCTTGGATCGCCGGCAGCATACTCAAAAATTGAACTAGGGTCATTCCATGAAATGCCTGTAAGTACTGTGAGCTGGTTGTAAGAATTATAAGCGTAATTGTATTGCATTACGTTAAACCATGTGCCGGTATCATTGCGCTGTACCACATCCATTCTAGGGTTGTGTGCTATGAAGCCAGAGTAGGTATGCATGGTATCGTCATGCCATGAGCTGTCAAGCATGCTATATGACTGAATGTTTTTGTAAGTCATATCACCTGAAACGTTGTAAGTATTAATTGTTTTGGTGTGAGCGTCCCAGCCAGAACCATTCCATGTTTTGTAGGTAGTAGACTGCAGCTGGTTTGCACTTGTGTAAGTGTAATCCCACAGGTTAGAATAAATCCAGGTGCTTGAGATATAATCCTGATCAGTTTCGTTGGTCAGGTTGTTAGTAATTGCATCGTAATAATAGGTTTTCTGGCTTGTGTTAGAATAAGAACCCATCGAATACACCTGAAACAGGTCATTCACCAGTTTGCCAGTACCATTGTAGGTGTACAGGTTGCGAGAAAGCGGATACCAAACAGAACCGCTCCACGCCTGCGTAACCATGCTTGTAAGCTTATTGGAAGAATTGTAGAAGTAAAGCGTATTGCTGAAAGGAACCCAAACACCTGCAGTGTTATCCCAGTATTGTGCAATAGTGCTGGTATCGTTATTGTTGGCATCATACCTCTTTATGTAATTCCACGAATTAGTATAAGTGCCTGTATCATAGGTCATCACGGTGTAGTTGTCATACATAAGTGTATGATTAAGGTCGCCACCGCGGCCATGAGAATAACTATAAAAGCCGGTATCGGAATACTGGAAAGATACACCATCGTTAATCCAGCTAGCCTCAGCTACCAACCTTGAAGCTGTCTGAGCGATAACATTCTGGCATAAAATCACAGGAATTGCAAGTGTAAAGAGTAAAATCTTTCTTTTCATAAATGGCAATTTAATTTGAAATAGTTATGGTACTAACAAAAAACCATACAATGATAGTAATTATTTTCGGTAAAATGCAAATTTTCGGGCAAAAATAGTGTGCCCGCGCAACAGGCAAGGCTTTTGTGAACGGTCACAGTTGATATTAAAGTCATGTTTTTTTGGAAGGTAAATACCCGGTTTTAAAAGTTGAGCGTGTGTTTTCGCCTGCTGGCCAGGGGTATCTGTTTGCCAGTTGAAAAAGGGAATTGCCGTGCTTGTTTTAAGATTACCGTATTTTATTTTTTTTAAAAAAACGCAGATATCTTTGTTTTTCGCATTTGCTTCATTATCTTGTGCCTCCCTGTCTGTCGAATTATCCCTTTGTATTATGTTTTAATATTATTGGATAAGGGAATGCTGTTATAAAAAATACTGCATTATAGCCTATGTTTTTAAGCATAAAGATTTATCTTGCATGCTGATTATTGGGCAAACCGGTTATTAACTATGTCAAAACAGAATGACAGGTTACTAATTGCAGGGTACCAGAGTTAAATTATAAACAAAAACTAAACAGTCGGTTATGAAGAAAATTGTTCTACTCTCATTGGCATCACTCAGTTTGTTCGTTTGCCTTTTCTGCAGTAGTTGCCATAGGAAAGCATTCGCTACGGGTCCTGATATGGACAAGGGCGATACTACCTGGATATCATTTACCAAATCACTGAAGCAGAGGCTGGAGCATGATAATATAGATGTGTCTAAAATTCAGTTTTATATTGATCAGAAGCTTACCCTGAGGCGCACTATGGGTTCTGAAAAAGGTAAGGTTCAGTCAGGTGTAATCATTTTTGACAATGGGCAGTATATCAATGAGCTGGTAATACCAGCATACACTCCGGGCGTATGCGAACACGTAAGTGGAGATGCATTAAAAATCAGCTTTGACGTGGCAGGAAAAACGATTGAGTTTTCTGCTATGTACAACAACAATAACTTTATCCTGACCGGTACAAACTGGCACAATGGTACTACTGAAATTGAGTATGACAACCAGACTTATCAGGTATCATGCGAATGCGGCAATGCTGCTGAAGCGAAGCTGGTAGTAAGAAGGAATCAGGTGTATAAAAAAGACAACAACGCTAAAGTTGTTGCCGGAAGAAAAGTAAACTAATCGGTCTGAATAATATTTATGAAAGCCCCGCAATAGCGGGGCTTTTCTGTTGTATGGAAGTGCGTTAATAGCCTCATTGCTGTATGTTAGTTTTCAGTTGCACAGATGACGGTGCAATCGCATTCTCTCATCTCATTTCGTGAAACCAGTGTGCAAAGTCTCTGGGCAATACCACGCGCGAAATTTTCAAAGCAGTTAATATCAGTGTACAATCTTTGTGTGCCTCAGTATTCTGTTTCAGGAATGTGAGGAACGAAGTATTTTCCGAGATTGCAGTTAACTAAGAAAGGGGAGAGCTGTAGGTTGTTCGTAAATTCTAATCAGTTTTTTTAACCGTACCTACGGCATGTTTTGTTTTTTTATTAATCAGGTACACCGCACCAATGCCGAGGCCCCCGCCAACAGCGGTGTTCAGATGTATCTGTTCGCCCAGAAATAAAAAAGAAGACAGTGCAGCACATAACGGGACAAGAAAAATAAAACTGCTTGCCCGCTCAGCTCCTATACGGGTGGTGCTATAAAAAAACATAGTAGTAGCTGCCGCTGTTACGATAACCGAACCAAATATCAGATTGAGCCAGAACACAGGGTCCCGTACCTGAAAAACTGCTGCGAATTCCTGAATATTTACCAATGGGGTAAGGCACGCAAGCGTGACAATGTACTGCCACAGGCTAAAGCCCATAGACGAGCCGTACTGTGCGCCTTTTGCAGTGAATTTGCTCATCACTGCCCAGGTGAAAGCAGCCAGCAGAAAGTAAATGTTGCCACTGTCTGAGACGGTGGATGCCGGGTCCCAGGCTTTTAATAAAACGCAACAGGCAGCCAGGCCCAAAGCAAGTCCGAGTATATCTTTTCGGCCCGGTATTTTCCGGGCCAGTGCCGCGCCTATAGCATATGCAATTATTGGATTGAGTGTTGTAACCAGCACGCCACCTGCACCGGGTGTGCCTAGTTTTATGCCCACGAAAAAGAAATAACTGTAGACAGACAGGAGGATACCTGACATGACGAACATGGGGATGCCGGCTTTACGCACACGGAGGCTGACACCCATAAAGGGTAACGAAATGAATAGCGTAGCGATGACCAGTATATAACGGTACACGGAGAAATTGACAACCGAGCAGTAACGCGAAAGAACCTTGCCAGAAGGCCAGCTCAGGCCCCAGAGAAACATGCTGATGATGATGGCGATGAGAAGGGATTTTTCTTCCCTGTTTTTAAGCTGCATCAGAAATGGTTAAGGCCTGCCACTTTTTGTTTTTCGCCCTTTACGGAACAATACTATTGTTGCGGTACAGGAAACTGCAATCAATAAAAAATCGGCGGTCAGAATTATTTTATTTTTTACGGGATATTCCAGTTGCTGAAGAACAGACAGCAAGCAAATCAGCACGAGCACAATGCACAGTATGCCTCCTAAAACATATTTCAGCCTGTCAGACTCCATTTTCCAAAGGTAATACTATTGACAGTTATTCAGCGGTGCCTTCAGCTGCAGTTAAGTGTACTCAGTTCAGGCAGAATAAAAACGAAAGTTTGTAAGGTGCCATTTTATTCTGTTATTTTTGAGGCATGTTATCACTTGATTTAACCGGAAAGACGGCCCTTGTAGGAGGCAGCACGCAGGGTATAGGGCTTGCGTCGGCACAGGCACTGGCATCGCTGGGTGCAGCCTGTATTCTGATATCCAGAAATGAAGAGAAGCTGCTGGAGGCAGTAAAGACGCTGGATGTAAAAGCCGGTCAGGTACATGGATATCTGGTTGCTGATTATGCCAATCCTGACAACGTGCGCACAGTGGTTGAGGGCTTTGTTCAAAAAAATGCTGTTCACCTGCTGATCAACAATAGCGGTGGCCCGGCGGCCGGCCCGGTTCTGCTTGCGAAGCCCGAGGAATTTCTGCAGGCTTTTAATCAGCACCTCATCTGCAATCACATAATTACCACTTTAGTGGTACCGGGAATGAAGGCAGCAGGTTACGGACGTATTATCAACATCATTTCCACGTCGGTGAAGATTCCGCTGAACGGCCTGGGCGTGTCGAACACGATACGAGGAGCTGTGGCATCGTGGGCCAAGACAATGGCCAATGAATTGGGGCAGTTTGGCATTACAGTGAACAATGTGCTACCAGGTGCAACATCCACTGAACGGCTGGATGCGATTATTAAAAATAAATCAGCGAAAACCGGAGCAAGCCTTGAAGCAGTAGAAAAAGCGATGATGGAAGAGGTGCCGGCACGCCGATTTGGCAAACCGGAGGAAATCGCTGCTGTTGTTGCGTTTCTGGCAAGCCCGGCTGCGGGCTATGTAAATGGAACATCAATTCCTGTAGATGGGGGCAGGACAGGAAGTATATAAAGTAGTTTAATAGAAGAGTCAAAAAATTATTCAGGCAGCTTTGAAGAATTCAGGGAAATTTATACTTTTAAATGTTGTTTTTAGCATTTTTCAGGCAGTAAAAGAGTTATGTATTAAATAATTATATTCCGTATGAAAATAAAAGCGAACTCCAGTAATATTTTTCTGATTCATTTACGTTAAAATTTCTTGTGACAATAAAATGACATTAAGATATATTTTATATTCAAAAACGGGCTGAAACCCGCACCATTACTGAAAAACATTTTTCAAAAAATGTGTATAATTTTTCAGAATTGTTTGTAGTTTTGCGCACTCTTTTTCACATAAAGAAAAGTTAATTTTCAAAATTATTACTTGTGCCTGGATCAATAAAGCCTCTGAATAGAATTTGCTGCAGCAGCATATTTGCGTTCGTCACACTTTTGCTATTATGCAATTTTTCAGCTTTAGCCGCGCCCGATGGGAAGGCTCTTTTTATGTCAAATTGTGCTTCCTGCCACAATCCGTTAAAGGATGCGACCGGGCCTGCGCTACAGAACATTGACAAGACATTTCCGGACAAGGAGTGGGGCTATAAGTGGATACACAATTCGGCTGCCTTAATTAGTGCGGGAGACCCAACAGCGGTTGCTGTCTTCAATAAGTTTAACAAGACTGCAATGACGGCGTTTCCATCACTGTCGAATGAAGATATTGATGCCATCTTAAAATACGTAGACGAGTACAAAGCTCCTGAGGCTGCAAAACCAGCTGCGGCTGCAACCGGTAACGAGCATGCTGAAAGCAACAGTTGGGTTTATACTATTATCACACTGGCACTGGTGTTGCTGGTAATTATTCTGTGGCGTGCAAATGCTGGATTGAAGCGTGTAGCCAATGAAAAACAGGGAATTCCTACTGAGAAAGAAATACCGTTATACAGAAGCAAACTGGTTATCGCAATTACCGCTATTGTTATTTTCATTATGGCAGGTTACTGGCTGGTAAACGGTGCTATCAATGAAGGGCGTCAGCAAAATTATCAACCATTGCAGCCAATCTTCTACTCTCACAAAGTACATGCAGGAATCAATCAGGTTAACTGTTTGTATTGCCACGCAGGTGCAGAGAAGAGCCGCCAGGCAATGATACCTTCTTCGAACGTATGTATGAACTGCCACAAACAAATTGACCAGTACACCGGTGCCGCAGATCATAAACTGATTACTGCTGAAGGAAAAGAAGTAAATGGCAATGAGCAGATCCAGCTTTTATATAAGTACGCAGGCTGGGACCCTACATCAAAAATGTACAAGCGCGATGCTGTGGGTAATATCCTGGCTACGCCAATACAGTGGGTAAAAATCCACAACCTGCCTGACCACGTTTACTTTAATCACTCACAGCACGTTAAAGTAGGGCAGGTTCAGTGCCAGACTTGCCATGGGCCAGTGCAGGAAATGGATGAAGTGTATCAGTTCTCAGCTCTGAGCATGGGTTGGTGTATCAACTGCCACAGGCAGACACAGGTACAGTTTGAAAGCAACAACTATTACAGCATTTTCCAGAAATATCATGATGAAATTAAATCGGGCCAGCGAACCGGTGTAACAGAAGCAGATATGGGCGGAACCGAGTGCCAGAAATGCCACTACTAGTGAGCATTGCAAATCGGCCTCGGGTAACTTGCCGGGCAGGTTTGGTTAAAGAAGACGTAGTAAAAGCATAGAATTTAAACTACTTTTTGAATTTTTTTGAAACAGCAATATGAGTCAAAAACAATATTGGTCGGGCATTGAGGACCTCAATAACATCAACACTCCGCGTGAGGTGGTGGAAAATGAGTTTAAAGAAGAGTTGCCTTTCGAATTAAGCGACAGCTTGTTTGGAGCAACAACTCCCCGCCGCGATTTTCTGAAATTTTTAGGGTTCAGCACACTTGCCGCAACATTGGTAGCAAGCTGCGAAATGCCCGTTCGTAAAGCAATACCTTATGCCATTAAGCCTGAGGATATTGTCCCGGGTGTTCCTAATTATTACGCATCTACATTTGCAGATGGCGGAGACTATTGCGCTATTGTTATCAAAACACGTGACGGGCGCCCGATAAAAATTGAAGGCAATGAAATGTCTTCTGTTACCAGGGGTGGTACTTCAGCTAGGGTTCAGGCATCTGTTTTGAACCTTTATGATAAAGCCCGCATCCGCCATCCGTATGCAGACGGCAAAGAAGCCACATTTGCAGCTATTGATGGAATGATAAAAGAGGGCCTTGCAGCCAAACCGGGCTATCTGGTTACCAGTACTGTATTAAGCCCTTCTACCAAAGAAGTTATTGCTCAGTTCCTTGCAAAATATCCTAACGTTAAGCATGTAACTTACGATGCTTACTCGTACTCAGGAATGCTGCTGGCTAATGAAGCATGCTACGGCAAGCGCACATTGCCTACTTACCATTTCGATAAAGCACAGACTATTGTGAGCCTTGGTGCAGATTTCCTAGGCACCTGGATATCTCCGATCGAATTCTCGAAAGGTTATTCAAAAGGCCGCAAAATAAGCGCGAAGAATAAGAATCTCTCCAGGCATTATCAGGTGGAAGCAACGCATACCATTACCGGTGGAGCAGCTGACCACAGAGCTACCTGCAAACCATCAGAAATGGGTAAAGTAGCAGTAGCACTGTACAATGCTGTTGTAAACGGAGCGGCTCCTTCATTGCCCAGCAAAGCACTGAATGAACTGGTAAATAAAGCAGCAGCTGACCTGAAAAAAGGAAATGGCCTGGTGGTAGGCAGCAGCAATGATGTGAACATACAGACTGTTATCAACGCTATCAACGATAAGATCGGTGCTAACGGTGTAACTGTAAACTGGACTGTAACCAGCAACTGCAAGCAGGGTATAGACAAGGGTATAGTTGATATGGTTGCAGCAATGGAAGCAGGCCAGGTTGGTTCTGTATACATGCACGGTGTTAACCCTGTTTACGACTACTTTGACAATAAAAAATTCGCAGCAGCATTAGCTAAAGTTCCGGTTTCTGTATCTTTTGCAGACCGCATGGACGAAACAGCTCAGAAGTGCAAATTTGTGCTGCCGGATCACAACTTCCTCGAAAACTGGGGAGATGCTGAGCCAAAACCTAACTACATCAGCCTGCAGCAGCCGGGTATTGCCCCATTGTTCAAGACCCGTGCTTTTCAGGACAGCCTGCTGACCTGGACAGGTGCAACACAGACTTGGGCAGACTTCTGGAAAGAATACTGGATGAAGAAAACCGGCAGCCAGGATGCATTTGATAAGGCACTGCAGGATGGTATCATAGAGCCGGCAGGTGAAATGGCCAACGGAGGTGCAGCATTTGCAGGCAAGACTGACGAAGCAATTAACAACATACAGAATAAAAAGCCACATGCCGGTGTAGAACTGGTTGTGTATCAGAAAATAGGAATAGGCACCGGTGGCGCATGGAGCAACAACCCATGGCTGCTTGAAATGCCAGATCCAATCACAAGGGCAACATGGGACAACTACCTGTGTGTTTCGCCTAAGCGTGCAAAAGAACTTAATGCTGAGCTTACCGGTTTCTCTGAGGTAGAATCGAAGAAAGTGGTGGTGACTGTAAAAGCAGAAAATGGATATTCAGTGAACCTGCCAGTAGTGGTGGTACCGGGTATGCATAATGATGTTGTAGCAGTGGCAGTAGGTTTCGGACGCGACAAGCAGGTAGGCCGTGCAGCAGCAAGCGACGATACAAAGGGTGGCAAGAACGCGTTCCCATTCATGGTGTTCAACGGTGTTACTACTGAGCATCATTCTGATGTAACGATTGCTAAAACTGACCTTAAGTACGACATAGCTATTACGCAGACGCATAACAGCTATGAAGCACGCCCGGTGGTACATGAGTATACGCTGGCTGAATTTACCAAAGATCCTGATGCATTGCTGAAAGAGCGCGGTGCTGAGATATCTGAATTCACTGCGCTGCCGTGGATTGAAGAAGGCAAAGAAGGAAAAATAGATTCTAATAAAGAAGAAGGATACCGCGAGAACGGTACATTGTACCCTAATTATCCTTACGAGGGTGTTAAATGGGGCATGTCGATAGACCTGAACAGCTGTACCGGTTGCGGTGCATGTGTTGTAGGCTGTATGGCAGAAAACAACGTATCGGTGGTAGGTAAGGATCATGTGCTGAAGAATCACGAAATGCACTGGATACGTATTGACCGTTATTTCAGCGGTATGGCTGATGATCCGGATACTATCCAGACTGTGTTCCAGCCAATGCTGTGCCAGCATTGCGACAACGCACCATGTGAAAACGTTTGTCCGGTGTCAGCAACCAACCACAGCAGTGAGGGCCTGAACCAGATGGCATATAACCGTTGCATCGGTACCAAGTACTGCGCAAATAACTGTCCGTATAAAGTGCGCCACTTCAACTGGATGGACTGGAATGGAGCAGATTGCTTTGATGATAACCTGTATGAAGATGGCCGTCGTGACGATATCAACGATGACCTGACTCGCATGGTTCTGAATCCTGATGTAACGGTAAGAAGCCGCGGTGTGATGGAGAAATGTTCTTTCTGTGTACAGCGTTTGCAGGAAGCAAAACTTGTGGCTAAGAAAGAAGGCCATCCGCTGAAAGACGGTGGTGCGAAAACTGCTTGCCAGCAGGCGTGCCCTACAGATGCAATCGTATTTGGAAACGTAAAAGATACCAACAGCAGCATCTATAAGATTCGCAGGCAGGAGCAGGCTGAACGTACATTCTATGTTCTGGAGCACATACACACTTTGCCAAGCATAAATTATCTGTCCAAGATTAGAAATACAGATGAGATTAATGCGATGGACGAGAATAAGAATGAGTTTTTGAAGTACCATATTTAGGTTGAATAGTTGATAGGTTAACAAAATTGTCAGGCCTGTTTCGGCAGGTAAGAGTAAAAAATTAATTACGTGCTATGCATTTAAAGTACGAGTCGTTTGTAAGGGAACCACTGGTTGATAACAGTAAAGATTATCATGAGGTATCCGAAGACATTGTGAGCCCGATTGAGCGTAAGCCGGGGCGCATGTGGTACGTTGGTTTTATCTTTTCTTTAATACTACTTGGCTTCGGGATTTTCTCGGTATCCTGGTCTGTATACTGGGGTTTAGGAACCTGGGGTGTGAACCGTACCATAGGCTGGGGTTGGGACATTACCAACTTCGTTTGGTGGATCGGTATCGGCCATGCAGGAACCCTGATCTCTGCGATCCTGCTGCTGTTTCGTCAGGGATGGCGTACAGGTGTAAACCGTGCTGCTGAGGCAATGACTATCTTTGCGGTAATGTGTGCCGGCCAGTTTCCGATATGGCACATGGGGCGTGTATGGGATGGCTTCTGGGTATTACCACTGCCAAACTCACGCGGCCCGTTGTGGCCTAACTTCGATTCTCCGCTATTGTGGGACGTGTTTGCGATTTCGACTTACTTCACTGTATCTCTGCTGTTCTGGTATTCCGGTCTTGTTCCTGACTTCGCTCTTATCCGCGACAGGGCTAAAACCAAATTCCGTAAAATGGCATATGGTGTAGCCTCTTTCGGTTGGACTGGCACTGCAAAGAACTGGCAGCGTATGGAAGCCCTGGCATTAGTTCTTGCCGGCCTTTCTACACCACTGGTACTTTCTGTGCATACCATCGTATCTTTTGACTTTGCTACTTCAGTTATTCCTGGCTGGCATACTACCATCTTCCCTCCTTACTTCGTGGCAGGTGCGGTATTCTCAGGTTTTGCAATGGTAAACACGCTTCTGGTTATTACCCGCAGAATACTGGGGCTTGAAGAATATATTACCATAGGCCATCTGGAAGCAATGAACAAGATTATTGTACTTACAGGGTCAATTGTTGGTGTGGCTTACCTTACAGAGCTCTTCATTTCGTGGTACAGCCAGTCATGGGGCGAGATGGCTGCATTCCAGTGGCGTATTATGGGCCCTTACTGGTGGAGTTACTGGGCGATGATGACCTGCAACGTGGTTTCTCCACAGTTGTTCTGGGTGAAAAAACTGCGCAGAAACATTCCGTTCACATTTGTAATGTCAATTGTGGTAAACATAGGTATGTGGTTTGAGCGTTTTGTAATCATCGTTACATCAACTTATCGTGACTGGGTGCCTGGCAGTTGGGCATACTACAGCCCTACATGGCCTGAAGTTGGTTTCTATCTGGGAACTTTCGGATTATTTTTCACCTGCTATTTCCTGTTTGCTAAATATTGTCCGGTAATTGCGATTGCTGAGATTAAGTTTGTACTGAAAACATCTGGTGAGAATTACAAGAAGAAAATGGAGGCGATAGATGCAATGGATGCACAGGAGTTTATTGATTCGGTGCATGCGCATCACGGCGAAGAGCACCACGAGGTTGCGGCACACTAAAATTATTTTTGAATTTTTGAACTAAGAATAAAATGGCAATTAAAAAATTTGCAGTTGCGGCTTACGATGACGAGGATGTATTGTTCCCGGCAGTCAGCAAAGTGCGCCACAGCGGATACAAGATCCACGATATTTATACACCGTTTGCTGTGCACGGCCTTGATGAGGCTATGGGGTTGAAGACAACAGACCTGCACATAGCTGGTTTTATCTATGGCCTTTGCGGAACATCTACGGCTGTAGGATTTATTTCGTGGATATATACTTCAGACTGGCCAATCAATTACGGTGGTAAGCCACACTTCGCACTTCCGGCATGGGTGCCTATCACCTTTGAGCTTACAGTACTGTTTGCTGCCGTAGGTATGACACTTACTATGTGCTACCTGAATCAGATTATGCCAGGTGTGAAGAAACACGTTTTTCACCCAAGGCAGAGCGATGATATGTTTGTGATGGCGATAGAACTGAACAACCATACTTCGGAAGAAGCAGTTCTGGCGTTCCTCAGGTCTACAGGTGCGAAGGAAGTTAATGTACAGGTTGCAGAGTCAGGCTGGTGGTATGGAAGGTGGGACAAGAAAGAGCCGTATGAGGCACTGAATCCGGGATAGCAGCAAAAGGGAGCGACAGATTCCAGACAAATGATTTTGAATTTTTTGAATTTTTTATTTAGAATATGAACAACATTAAAAGCATAGTAGCAGCCAGCCTGGTTGTGGTGATGGGCCTCATGTCATGCGACTCAGGTAATATGCGCCGCACACCTGGCCATATATATGCACCGGATATGACGTATTCGCGCGCCTATGATGCTTATACAACTAATCCGAACTTTGCAGACAGCATGACCAGCCGTTTGCCAGTAGAAGGTACTATAGCGCGTGGCCATCAGATGCCTGATCATCTTAAAGAAGGCGATACGAATGCATATAAAACGTTCACAACCAGTGCTAAATTCAGCGAGGCTGAGTTGAAAGAGGGTGGCAGGTTGTTCAATATTTACTGCGGAATCTGTCACGGACAGAATCTGGACGGGCAGGGGCCACTATTTGCAAGTGGCAAATTTGCTTCCATGCCAGCTAACTTCAAAGACGCAAAGTATCTGCACATGTCAGTTGGCCAGATGTATGCAGCAATCAAGTATGGCAAGAATATGATGGGGTCATACGCCAGCCAGATTGATATCAGGCAGCGCTGGATGATTATTGCATATATCAAGAAAGTACAGTCAACCAACGGAGGTGATGCCTATACATTTGGTGAAGCTGCCAGCACACCAGCTGCGCCGGCTGCAGATACTGCACATGGCAAGCCAGTTGCGGCAGTAACAGGAAAATAAAATCCGGCAGGAGCAATTAAAGAGTATTTTATAAACATATTTTAATAAAAGTCGCATACAATGAATGATCGTTTTGAGATACCGTCACGATTAAGGAATACAAGCCTCATCCTCATTTGCTTAGGTGTAGCTGCGCTGATTGGGGGTATCGCAACCTTGCTGATGAGCCATGATGATGTGGCAAGAGCACGCTTCTGGGCAGTTCTGCTGCATGACAGCGTATTCTTCACTCTGATTAGCACTGTGAGTATTTTTATCATGGCGGCTACCTCGCTTGCACATGGCGGATGGATAACAGCTTACCGCAGGGTAACTGAAGCTATAGGTGCTAACGTCTGGATATTTGCGACGATATCAGGTATCATTCTGTTAATGATAGTATTTACATTCAGGGATGCACATGGTGTTAATACTATTTACAAATGGGTTACTGAAGCAGAGCCGGGTAAAGACAAAGTACTATTTGGCAAGAAAGCATTTTTGAATCCCGGAATGTTTGTTGGCTTTACAATTGCTGCTCTTGGTTTGTGGTCTTTCTTTGGCAGAAAATTCAGAGCGATGTCTATAGCGCAGGAGAGCGCACCAAAGAACGATACGAAAATATTCTGGAAGGTTTTCCGTATGAGCGGACTGTTCCTGCTGGTGTACGCACTGACTCAGATGAGTACAGTTCCATGGTTGTGGATCATGAGTGTGCAGCCACACTGGTATTCAACTTTGTTTAGCTGGTACACATTTGCAAGTGCTTTTGTAAGTGGTATGTCTTTGATTCTGTTATGGGTTGTATACCTGAAAAATCAGGGAAACCTGGAGCTGGTTACTAAAGAGCATATGCATGACCTGGGTAAGTTCATGTTCGCATTCAGCGTGTTCTGGACATATCTCTGGTTCTCTCAGTACATGCTGATATGGTATGCGAATATCCCTGATGAAACTGTTTATTTTAAGTTGCGCCAGCAGGGGCCTTACAGCATCATTTTCTATTCTAATTTCATTATCAACTTTGTTATGCCAATCCTGATTCTGATGGCAAGGCCAAGTAAAAGAAATTATTTCACCCTTACGTTTATGGCAATGGTTATCATCTTTGGCCACTGGCTGGATTATTACCAGATGATCATGCCGGGCGTACTGGGAGAGCACTGGCATATTAACTGGTATGAAATAGGCATATTTATGGGCTTCGTGGGTATTTTGATTTTTGCGGTTTCACGTACGCTCACCCAGTCATCGCTGGTACCTAACAATAATTTGTTCTTGAAAGAGACTGTAATTCACATTAGCTAGTAGTAAGCTGCCGGTAGCAGATCTGTTATTGAATCGGTATAGTAGTAAATAAAATAAATTTAACAAGAAAAATACAAGCTGAGTCCATGTCGGTATTTATTATAATAACATTGATAGTTCTGGTATTCATCATCATATACCAGATTGGTAGAGCGAGCGAATACGCTGTAGTGCTACGCGGCGAAGAGAAAGTAAAGGCTCAGGCAAATGGCGTAATCGCTATTTTGCTGCTTCTTTTGTTTCCCCTGGGCGTGTGGGGTATTTGGGAGTGCAATGAGATGTTTAAGGACAGGTTGCTTCCGGTAGCAGCCTGCAAGACAGGCGAGAATTATGATACGATGTTCATGGTAACTACAACAGTTACCGGTATAGTTTTCTTTCTTACTCAGTTCCTGCTTTTCTGGTTTTGCTACAAATATCAGGCAAGCAGCAAGCGCAGTGCATTTTTCTTTGCACACAGTAATAAACTCGAACTTGTGTGGACAACCATCCCAGCGATAGCAATGGCGATTCTGGTAGCAATCGGACTGCGTAACTGGTATGATGTAACATCGGTAGCGCCTGCTGAGGCAACTGTTGTTGAAATCGTTGGTAAGCAGTTTAATTGGCTGGTTAGATACCCTGGTAAAGACAATGAATTAGGCAAGAGGGATTTCCGTAAGATAGACGATGCAAACAATGTACTCGGACTCGACTGGACTGACCCACACAATGCTGATGACATTATTTCTCAGAACGGTGAACTGCATGTAGTTGTTGGCAAACCTGTTAAACTGCTGATTGGTTCACGCGATGTGATCCATGATGTGGGCTTGCCACACTTCCGAATGAAAATGGATGCGGTTCCCGGAATCACAACAACATTATGGTTTACCCCCTCTATCACCACTGATTCAATGAAGCAGATTACCAAAAATCCTGACTTCGTTTATGAAATTGCCTGCGACCAGTTATGCGGCAAGGGGCACTATTCTATGCGCGGAACTGTTATTGTTGAGACTCCTGCACAGCATGAAAAATGGCTGGCTAGCCAGCAAAGTTATTACAGCCAGAACAGCCCGTCTGCAACACCCGGTACACCGGCAGCAGGTGAAAATGCAAAGCCTAAAACAGATAGCGTAAAAGCAGTAACGATGAAATAATCGGCTATAGCAATTATTTAGCCACAAAAAAGTGCAAAAAAGATGAATAACCACGAGATCATAACTGAAGGGGCAGCAATAGCCCATGGCCATGAGGGAGCAGCAGAACATCATGCACATGAACATCATGAGCAGCATTTTATCTGGAAATACATTTTCAGCCAGGACCATAAAATGATCAGCAAGCAATTCCTGGTTACAGGAATTATTTGGGCGATTATTGGTGCACTGATGTCTGTATTTTTCCGCCTGCAGCTGGGCTTCCCTGATTCTACCTTTCCTATAATGGAGAAGGTGCTGGGTGAATGGGCTAAGGGTGGCAAATTATCCCCTGAGTTCTATTATGCCCTTGTAACCATGCATGGTACCATCCTTGTATTCTTCGTACTTACTGCCGGATTGAGCGGAACCTTTGCGAACCTGCTCATACCTCTGCAGGTAGGTGCAAGAGACATGGCATCTCCGTTTATGAACATGTTGTCTTACTGGTTCTTCTTCCTGGCAAGTATACTGATGTTTGTTTCATTGTTTGTTGAAACTGGTCCTGCTTCAGGTGGCTGGACAACTTACCCTCCGCTAAGTGCATTGAAAGAAGCGTCTCTGGGTGCCGGAGTTGGTATGGATTTGTGGTTGCTGAGTATGGCTACTTTCGTTGTTTCTTCGCTTCTGGGTGGCCTTAACTACATTTCTACCGTGCTGAATATGCGTACCAAGGGTATGACCATGACGCGCATGCCACTTACTATCTGGGCACTTTTCTTTACAGCAGTACTGGGCGTACTTTCGTTCCCTGTATTATTCTCTGGTTTTGTACTGCTGATATTTGACCGCAACTTCGGTACCAGCTTCTACCTTTCTGAAATATTCATTGGTGGCAAGGCTCTGCCGCACATCGGTGGTTCTGCTATCCTTTACCAGCATCTGTTCTGGTTCCTGGGCCATCCTGAGGTGTACATCATCATGCTGCCAGGTATGGGTATGGCATCTGAGGTGCTGTCTACACACAGCCGCAAACCGATATTCGGTTATTTTGCGATGATCATTTCACTGATAGGCATTACAGTTCTTGCGTTCGTTGTTTGGGCACACCACATGTTCGTAACGGGTATGAGCCCGTTCCTGGGTTCTATCTTCGTACTGCTTACACTTCTGATCGCTGTACCATCTGCGGTGAAAGTGTTTAACTGGCTTACCACAATCTGGCGTGGCAACATACGCTTTACCACTCCAATGCTTTACGCTCTTGGGTTCGTATCACTGTTTATCTCTGGTGGCCTTACCGGTATCTTCCTTGGTAACTCTGCTCTGGATATTCACCTGCACGATACCTACTTTGTTGTGGCTCACTTCCATATTGTAATGGGAGTGTCGGCGTTCTTCGGCATGTTTGCAGGTATTTACCACTGGTTTCCTAAAATGTTTGGCAGGTATATGAACAATACGCTGGGCTATATACACTTCTTCATTACATTTATTGGTGCGTACCTGATTTTCTGGCCTATGCACTATGAAGGTATTGCCGGTATGCCTCGCCGCTACTATGATTACTCTGCATGGGAATCATTCAAGCATTTCCAGGGTGTAAACGGGTTTATCAGTATCGTAGCAACTATCGTATTTGTGGCTCAGCTGCTGTTTGTGTTCAACTTCTTTATGAGTATGTACCGCGGCCGCAAAGTGACTACTAAAAACCCATGGGGTTCTACAACACTGGAATGGACTACTCCAATTGAGCCAGGGCATGGTAACTGGGAAGGTGATATTCCGGAAGTTTATCGCTGGCCTTATGATTACAAAGATGACGGCAATGGTGGCGACTTCATTCCACAGACAGTGCCGCTGAGGCCTGGTGAGGAAGCGCATTGATCAAACCAACATATTAACTGATAAAAAAACTCAACCTTGGTTGAGTTTTTTTAATTTTAGCCAATACATGAACCGGTACCTGAATATAGCTGTTCCAATTCTGCTGTTTTTGTTTCTGATGACTATGCTTCCATATCTGCCGGGTATGGAATTTGATGTGCGTACTGGTTTTCAGGCTTGGGCAATATACATTCATCAGAATGGGCTGAGAAATGCCTACGGAGCAACCGATTACATGCCGGTATACCAATACATACTTTGGCTGTTTGGTAAAATAATGGGTACAGACCAAGGTATTGCAGATCATATTTCTATGCTGCGGTGCTTTACGCTTTTGTTTGATTTTGCGGGGATTTGGTACGTTTATAAATGGATTGATAAAAAGGTGGCATTTTTCGCGCTCTTGGTGGTGTCAATGCTGAATGTGGGGTATGTTTATGATTCCATCATTTGGGGGCAGGTAGATGGCATCCTCTCTGCTCTGGTTTTTATGAGCATTTATTATGGCTATAAACAGAATAATTTGCTCAGCACTATCTTTCTTGTAATTGCATTTAATTTTAAGATACAGTCAATTGTGATAGTGCCGATGTGGGGTTTACTATTCCTGAGCAATATTAAACGCGAACAGAAGTTGGCAACATTGTTTGTTCCGGTATTGGCTACAATAGCGGTGCAAGTGATGCTGTTGGTGCCTTTTACCAGAGGCAATTTCGGGCTGCATCAGATCTATGCTATTGCAACGGATTCGTTCGGCAAGTTTCATTCAGTGTCAATAAAGGCATCGAATATGTGGCACTGGTTAGTGAAGGGCTACCTTATATATGCTGACGATACGAAACCGTGGTTACTCGGGCTTTCGTATAAAACGGCCGGGTTGCTTTTGTTTTTTGGCACCTCTTTTTTTGCATTGTTGCCGATGATGCTGTTACTGTATAAGCGATGGAAAACAGGCAATGAAATGTATCGGCCCGGAAGGGAAACGATATGGCTGACATGCGCCGTGCTGTATTTGCTGTTCTATTTTGTAAATACGGAGATACATGAACGATACTGCCAGCCGGCTTTTATTTTTATTACTGCTTATGCTTTTTATACAGGCAGGTTTGCATCGTATGCAGTATTCAGTATCATGTATTTCCTTACACTGGAAGTATCCATGCAGCATTTTCACCTGCCGAATTATGAAACGCTGATATTTGATTTTAAGTTCCTGGCAGCGCTTACGGCATTTGTACTTGCCGATCTAAGCTATAAACTATATAAGTGTTACCGTGCAGTTCCGGATGCAGCAGCTCCGGTTACATGAATAACCGGTAGATAATAAACGAACATAAGTAGGCAATACCAAACATGTATACAAACTGAATGGCCGGGTACTTCCAGCTGTTGGTTTCGCGTTTTACTACTGCAAGGGTACTCATGCATTGCATGGCAAATACGTAAAAAATAAGCAGGGACAAGCCTGCAGCCAGCGAGTAAACCGGCCTGCCATCTTCCTTTTTTGCCTCTTTCATTTTCTGGGTAAGGGTAGACTTGCCTGCTGCTACATCTCCTACACTATACAGGGTAGCCATAGTGCCTACAAAAACCTCGCGTGCGGCGAAAGATGTAATTAGTGCAATGCCAATCTTCCAGTCAAACCCCAGAGGCCGTATTGCGGGTTCAATGGCATGGCCAAGCATTCCGGCAAATGAGTTTTCCAGTTTTTCGGCGGCACGCAGGTGGCCCAGTTGTTCAGCCTGTTGGGGGTGTTGCTGTGCAAGTGTTGCGTACTTTTCTTCCACTGCCTTCATACGGGCAGGCGGGCCGAATGCTGCTAAACCCCAAAGTACGAGCGCAAGTACTAAAATAACTTTGCCAACATCCCTGATAAATATTTTTCCTTTTTCGATCATAGTGATACCTACGTTTTTCCACCTGGGTGTGCGGTAAACCGGCAGCTCCATCAGGAAGAAAGTGCGGCCTTTATTTTTGACAATAAAGCTCATCACCTTTGCTACTACCAGCGCCATGAAGAAGCCCAGCAGGTAGAGGCCCATTAATACAAACCCCTGCAGGCTAAACAGCCCAAGGATCAACCTGTCTGGTATTACCAGCGAAATAAGGATGGTATACACTGGCAGCCTGGCGGAGCAGCTCATTAATGGTGTTACCAGAATGGTGATAAGGCGTTCCTTTTTGTTTTGAATAGTCCTTGCTGCCATTATAGCAGGTACTGCACATGCCATGCCGCTTATGAGCGGCATTACAGACCTGCCATTAAGCCCGGCACTACGCATGATACGGTCCGTGAGGAAGCTGATTCGTGCCATATAGCCGCTGTCTTCGAGTACGGTAATAAGCCCGAAAAGAATCATAATCTGCGGCACGAACACCGCCACGCCGCTTACACCGGCAACAACACCGTTTACGAGCAGGTCGCTAAGCAGGCCATTGGGCAAAATAGTATTGAGCAGGCTGCCTAGCGATGCAAACCCCTGCTGCATCCAGTCCATAGGGTAGCGCGCCAGCCAGAAGATACTCTGGAATAACAGGAACAGCACTGCGAATAACGTGAGGTTGCCCCAAACAGGGTGCAGCAGGAACTTATCTATTTTCTCGCTGGCAACCATGCGTTTCATGGGGCTCTCTTGTACCACACAAAGCTTCATTACAGACTCTATGCGTTTGTAACGCTGCATAATCTCTTCGGCCTGCACCTTTGATTTCTGGAAACCACTTTCCCCCAATATGGCGGCAATCCTTATCCGCTGTGCTGCACTAATGTATCTCAGTTCAAGGTAGTTACAGGCGATATGCAGTGCAGCGTAATTGCTTTCAAGGCTGCATAGTTCTTTTATTTCGCTCAGCCATTCACCGGTAAAGGAATGGAGCTCCATAAAATCAGATGCGGGTGGCTTGGCCAGGCCGTGCATATCTGAAATGGCTTTTTTCAGGCGGCCAATACCTTTGTTTTTTCTTGGGTTAATAGCTACCACAGGAACGCCCATGGCACTTCGCAATCCTGCACTGTCAATGGTAATGCCTTTTTGCCTTGCAATGTCCATCATTGTCAGCGCAATGATTACCGGTATCTTAAGGTCTATGATCTGGGTACAGAATAACAGATTGCGCTTCAGGTTAGAGGCGTCGGCAATCACAACTATAAGATCAGGCCTGTCGGTACTTTTCTGATTCAGTAGCACTTCGTAGGTAACCTGCTCATCTGCACTTTTGGGGTAAAGGCTATAAGTGCCTGGCAGATCAATAATGTGAGCCGACAAGGCTTCAGTAATACGTGCAATGCCTGTTTTTTTATCAACCGTTACACCCGGAAAATTGCCGACTTTCTGATTTAGCCCTGTCAGCACATTGAACAGCGAGCTTTTACCGCTGTTAGGGTTGCCAACCAGGGCTATTGTATATGTACGAGGCATGTAGCTTTTGAAAAATATTATTCCTGCTCCTGAAAGGCTGATGCTGGCGCCACTCAGAATTTGTTCACTCTAAATCTGCCTGCAAATTTACACTTAGTAATTGGGGTTGGTGTCAGGGCCGCAGGATTTGGCCATAATTATTCCTGATTATGAAAACCAGTAATATTGAATCGAATATGGGGCGTACAGATTTCGGGTATGTGCAATGTTTTGTTAAATAAAGCAGGCAATCTTACTAAAACAAAGCTAAACCTTAATTTTACACAGCTATTTTTCAAATAATAACAAAGCACATTGAAAAAAACAAACAGGATACTTATAGGCTTTTTGCTGCTGATTATTTCGGCAGGCGTAATCGTTTATTCGGGATGCAGTAAATCAAAGTGTGGTGGAAATACCTGCCAGAACGGAGCAACCTGTAGCGGAGATAAGTGTGTTTGCCCTACCGGGTATTCCGGCAGCAGTTGTGAGACTGGCTGGACGGATAATCTGGTGGGTACTTACACATGCAAAAGGTCGGGTTGCAGCCCTGTGGTTGCCGATACAACGGAATGGAAAAGTGTTATCACAAAATCAGTTACCAACAGTGGCTATACGGTAAGTATTTCCAATTTTGACAATGGTAACATAACTGAGGTTGCAACTATAGACTCCGCAGGAAATATGAAAATAACACCAGCTTCAGTGGGCTCAGGGATAAGTGCCAACGGTAAATTTGTAAATGGCGTTATCACCATGCCGTTTGCTGTCTATTCAGCAGGTGGGCCTATTAGCAGTTGTACGCTGACAATGACTAAGCTCTAGCCTTGTTACATTTATAGCGCCAATAAAAAGTGCTAGCAACCTTTGAATACAGGTTTTCTCTTCTCGAGAAATGCTTGTACCCCTTCTCTGAAATCATAGGTGCTCCCAGCTTCCATCTGAGTTGTTTTCTCAGCCGCCAGCTGTTGGTTCAGATCGTTGCTGTATGATTGGTTGAGCAGCCTCTTTGTTAGCCCAATTCCTTTAGTAGGCATTTGCGCCAGATTCTCTGCCATCTTTCTGCTTTCTTCCTTAAAGGTCTCATCTGCGAAGCATTTATAGATCATGCCCATTGCCACTGCGTCGGCAGCCATTACTTTATCGCCGGTCATGGTAAGGGCTGCCGCGCGCTGCATACCTACCAATCTGGGCAACATATATGTGCCACCACTATCAGGGATTAAACCTATTTTGCTGAACGCCTGTATAAAAGAGGCACTTGCGGTGGCTACCACAATATCACATGCCAATGCAATGTTTGCACCTGCACCTGCAGCAACCCCGTTTACCGCCGCAATAACAGGTTTTTCGATATTGCGAAGGCGAAGAATGGTTGGGTTATAGTTTTCTTCTACAATCTGTCCAAACTCCTCGGGTGTAGGGTTGGTTGCTTCTGAGAGGTCCTGACCTGAGCAGAAACCCTTGCCTTCGCCTGTAAGATATATACAACGTATCTCATCATCTTTTTCACACTCATCAAGATAGCCCTGCAAAGCCAGTGCCATATCGCGGTTGTAGCTGTTGTATTTCTCCGGGCGGTTGAGGGATATATACCCAACTCCGTTTTCTTTTGTAAAAAGCACAGTACTCATAACTCAAAGGTAATTTGAAATTGATAAACTTGTTTTATTCGGCTGCTGCACTACGCCTTTTCATTCCAAAATCAAGCCGGTAATAAAAAATTGGCAAAAACCCTAACTGGTATTGGTAGTAGAACGGGTCTTTTCCACCGGTTTGCCGGTTGAGGCCATAACTGTAGGATTGAGACAATATATTTTTGTTGTTAAAAATATTAACCAGGTCAAGAGCAATCTCATGTGTGGCTTTTTTGGAGTTGAACCTTACACCCAGTTTAATATCTGCCCTGAAGTAAGGTTTAAACTGGAGCGTATTGCGCTGGCTATCAATCACAACCGCATCTCCCGAAAAGTTTGATGCTGCAGTATCTACCGGTGAGTACAATTTACCGCCGATAAATGTTACTTTCCCTCCTGCTATTAGCGTACTGTATTTGCCAATTTTCTTTTCGTAGCCCCCGAGAAAATTCACAGCGTACTGGCTGTTGTAATCTGTATTCCTGAAAACACCGTCATTGCCTTTGGCTTTAGAATCAAACAAAGAACCGGTGAGCATCAGGTAATAATGATGGCTGAATTTTTTCTCAATGGTACACTCCAACCCGTAATTGTATCCGGTTCCGCTATTTTTAAGTGTGTCGGGGAAATAACGGGAATAACCAGAGCCTTGATCCAGTGCAGAATAGGAAGAGCCTGCGCGGGTTTCAATGGGTACTTCAAAAAGGTATTGATAATAGGTTTCCAGTTTCAGTCGGATGTCATTTGACAACACTTTGTCGTAACCCAATACAATGTGGTGGCTGCGGGTGAAACCTACATTATAGTTCTTCATTACATTGGCAGGGCTGGCTGTATCGTGGGCAAAGTATTGGTATAATGGCTGCATTTGGCTATGCAACCCGTAACCGAGAGTGATAAAATCTTTTTCTGATAATGCCAGTCGCATCCCAATACGTGGCTCTATGGCCGAGGACGAATTGTGTGTAAGGTACTGGGCATGAATACCACCGGTTAAAGTCAATTTGTCGGTTGGGCGGTACTTTAACTGAATATAGGCCTGAACCAGATCGGTGCTGCCTTTGAAGTTTTCGCGGTACTGCCACGGAATGCGCGAAGGTGGATTTTGCCTGCTGCTGTCAATGAAGTTGAGGATGTAGTAGTTGTTAAGAATCCCGAAGCGGACTGTCTGTTTTGCAGATAACTTTTTATTGATGAACCAGTGCGCCACTGTGCTGCCTGTAACGAACCGGTATCCAAGAATATTCTTAAGGGAGTCAAGGCGGTAGGTGGCCGAATCCCTGAATACAAAATCATGGTGGGCGTATATATCATTTCCCGTTCTGGCAATGGTGAATTTTGTGTAAGTACTCTGATTGAATGTGTGGCTGAATGTGGCGCCAAGAACACCTGTATTTGAAGTAAAATATTGATCGCGGTCACTTTCGCCATACAATTCGTTGGGCGGTGTTTTGAGGGTGCTTACAATGAGGTCTATGTTGCTGAGCCCACCTATGCCGAAGAATGCAATGTTTGATTTTTTACCAACCGGGAGGTTTACTTTAAAAGTAGCATCCTGATAATTGGGTACTGAGGATGTGCCTATCTTAATATTCATGCCTTTGAACAGTGCCAGAGTAGAGTATCTGTAAGAAAACAGGAACGATGACCCTCCCTTGCGCGATAGAGGGCCCTCGGCAGCCAATTCAGTGCCCAGGAATCCGAACTGTGCGGTAAACTCATACCGGTCGTTGTTGCCGTTTCTCAGTTTCACATCAAACGCTCCTGCAACTGCATCGCCATATTCTGCCGGAAATGCACTCATAAAGAAGTCGCTGTTGGAAAGTGTTTTACTGTTGATCATACTCACCGGGCCGCCTGTGGTGCCGGGTATGGAGAAGTGGTTGGGGTTGGGAATGTCTACTCCTTCCATGCGCCATAACACTCCCTGCGGGCTGTTGCCGCGTATCACAATATCGTTGCGTGAATCGTCTCCCCCCTGTGTGCCTGCAAAATTGGATGCCATACGCGCGGGATCAGAGCGGCTGCCAGCATAGCGCTCGGTTTCCTGCACATCAAATGTTTTTGTACTCACCACTGCCATATCATTGATGTGCTCCCGCTTATGGGAAACAGTAACCTCTGTCATTTTCACCGCAGACTCTTCCAGTTCAACGGACAGTACTACTTCTTTAGCAGAGGTCACCAGAACATCGTTAAGCGTTGCGCCCTGATAGCCCAGATAAGAAATAGTAACGGTATGCTTGCCTACCGGAATGTTTTCAATTACAAAGCGGCCATCGGCATCGGTGACAGTGCCCACAACAGGGTTCAGATCTGATACCACTACGCTTACGCCGGCAAGTACGGCCCGGGATTCTTTGTCTGCAACTGTGCCCTTGATACGCTGTACTCTCTGAGCCACGCAGATAACGGGCATGAACAGCAATAATAGAAACAAATGTTTGTGCATGTGCTGAATTGTGGAAGTAAGATAAGGAATGGTTGTGTGATTTTGAAACACCGTGGGCAGAATGGGCATCTTTTGCTATGATGACAAAGTACAAATGAGCAATGAGTATCTTTGCGGGAATAAATACCGGAAGCTATGCGCAGTATCGTTTGTTTCATTTGCCTTGCATTAATGATTAGTTCCTGCGGCTCAAAGCAGCAGGCAGATCTCATACTCATCAACGGTAAAGTATATACTGTTGACAGCGCATTTGATGTTGCAGAAGCATTTGCTGTTAAAGATGGTAAAATTGTCGCCGTTGGAAAAAATGACGAAATAAAAGGCCGGTTTGATGCCGGGAATATAGTAGACGCACAGGGCAAAGCGGTGTACCCTGGTTTTATAGATGCGCATGCTCATTTTGTAGGCTATGGACGTGGATTGTTTGAAGTGAACCTGTATGACTGCAAAAACTGGAATGAGGCATTGGAACGTATCAATGCATTTGCAAAAGATCATCCGCAGGAAGCCTGGATCAGGGGCAGGGGCTGGGATCAGAATAAGTTTCCGGGGGGAGCCTATCCAGATAATGCAGAGCTGAACAAATTGTTTGCCGACAAACCGGTTTTATTGCAGCGGGTAGATGGCCATGCTGCTATTGCTAATGCAAAGGCACTGGAGCTTGCGGGAGTTAAGCCCGCGCAAAAAATTGCAGGTGGCGAAATTGAAACCAAAGATGGAAAGCTCACAGGCCTGCTGATAGACAATGCGGTAGAACTGGTAACAAAGATCATCCCCAATCCATTGATCAGTGACTATGAAAAATGGCTGACCGCTGCGCAAAGAAATTGCTTTGCTCAGGGACTAACCACCATTACCGATTGCGGACTGATGTATGGGGATGTGGACAAAATTGATTC
>OMJB01000088.1 GCA_900299255.1 Sphingobacteriales bacterium | reverse complement strand
GTAATAGTTCGCCAGGGCAATTGTATGATACTGGCCACCGTTGTAGCTTCCAAAGAACCAAAACCAGGCCAGTCATTCTTTCCATTGAGTGTTGACTATCAGGAGAAATTTGCTTCTGCTGGCCGCATCCCAGGTTCTTTCTTCAAGCGCGAGGCGCGCCTGAACGATTACGAAATACTTATTTCAAGGCTTATCGACCGTGCATTGCGTCCGTTGTTCCCTGATGATTATCTGTGCGAAGTACAGGTTCTGGTTTCTCTGATCAGCAGTGATCCGGAAATTATGCCTGATGGCCTTGCATGTCTCGCAGCATCTGCGGCTCTGGCTGTTTCTGATATTCCGATACAGGAAGTTATCTCTGAAGTACGCGTTGTTCGTATCAATGGTGAGTATATTGTAAACCCTACCCGTTCTCAGCTCAAAGATGCCGATATCAACATTATAGTTGCCTCTACCGATAAGAACATCATGATGGTGGAAGGTGAAGGCAAAGAATGTGAAGAAGCCGGCCTGGTAAAAGCAATTGAAGTAGGGCATGACGCTATTCGTGAGCAGATCAAATTGCAGCATGAGCTTCGCGAAAAAGCAGGTGTTACTGGCAAGCGTGATTACACTAAACCATATACCAACCCTGAACTCGAAGCAAAAATTGCTGAATTTGGCAGTGGCCGTATTTACACTATCGCCAAAAGCGCATTGGGTAAGCACGAGCGTTCTGATGCTTTCAAGCAAGTGAAAGAAGACTTTAAAGCGCTGTGGCAGTCAGATAAGCCTGAAGAGGCAAATTATATGAAGCCGGAAGATGCAGCACTGGTTGGTACCTACTTTCACGATCTCGAGAAGGCAGTTATACGCAAAATGATGATTGATGAAAAGGTGCGCTTGGATGGGCGTGGCCTGGAAATGGTTCGCCCGCTTACACTCGAAGCCGGTTTGCTGCCGTCACCACATGGTTGTTCCCTGTTTACCCGTGGCGAAACTCAGTCGTTAACTACTGTTACTCTAGGTACAGTAGATGATGAATTGCTGCTGGAGACAGCTCAGACATCCGACTACCTTAAGTTTATACTGCATTACAACTTCCCTCCTTTCTCTACAGGAGAGATAAAGATGATGCGTGGCCAGAGCCGCCGCGAGGTGGGCCATGGTAATCTGGCAATGCGCTCTCTGAAGCAGATGATGCCGGCAGATTATCCTTACACAGTTCGTGTGGTATCTGATATTCTTGAGTCAAACGGGTCTTCTTCAATGGCTACTGTTTGTGCCGGTTCTCTGGCATTGATGGATGCTGGTGTTCCTTTCCCTAAGCACGTTAGTGGTGTGGCAATGGGCCTGATAGCAGAAGGCGGTAAATTTGCAGTTCTTACAGATATCCTTGGTGATGAAGATCATCTGGGTGATATGGACTTTAAAGTAACTGGTACCCGTGATGGTATCTGCGGTATCCAGATGGATATTAAATGCGACGGCCTGAGCATGGAGATCATGATGCAGGCTCTGGAGCAGGCTAAACGTGGCCGTTTACACATCCTCGATGCGATGTATGAATGTATACCTCAGGCTAATGCAGATCTGAAACCACACGCACCACGCATCATACAGATGAATATTGACCGTGAGTTTATCGGTGCGGTTATCGGGCCCGGTGGCAAGATCATACAGGAAATTCAGCGTGAAACAGGTGCCAAAATCAACATTGAAGAAGTCGGTGATCAGGGTGTTATCAAAATATTCTCTAACGATAAGGAGAGCATTGATAAGGCAACAGCATGGATCAGAAGTATCGTGGCTATCCCTGAAATAGGCGCTACTTACGAGGGTACTGTGAAGAGCATTATGCCTTTCGGTGCGTTTGTTGAATTCATGCCTGGCAAGCAGGGCTTATTGCATATCTCTGAAGTAAGCTGGAAACGCCTGGATAGCCTGGACGGAGTGCTTAAAGAAGGTGATAAGGTTAAGATTCAGCTCACCGGCACCGATCCTAAAACCGGCAAACTGCGCCTGAGCCGCAAAGTGCTGATGCCTAAGCCTGAAGGATACGTAGAGCCTGCACCGCGTGAGCGCAGGGAAGGCGGTGACCGTAATGACCGTGGAGGCCGCAGTGGTGGCAATGACCGCCGCGGAGGTAATGATCGCAGAGGTGGCAATGACCGCGGGCCAAGGGAAGGCGGCGACCGTGCACCACGCGAACCAAGAAACGAAAACAATGCAGGTGCTGCAGATCAGCCTGCACCACAGGTTAATTCAAATGACGAAGCTGACCTGGCTTTATAATTCTTTTTATCCCCGATTAACAGAGCAGTCCCGATTTGTTTCGGCACTGCTTTTTTTTATCCGTTTCCATTGTTAATGGGTTTTCAATAATTGATTTATCAATTGTTTTTACGCAATTGTGTAGATTTCCTTGCAGCTTTTTGCCAATTGATGCGTTGCCGTATCTATATGAGCACGATTGCTGACAGTAAAATTGATTAACATGGCCGGAAATCACCGTATTCTTGTACAATTTACCCTCTGTCCTTTTATCTGTAAACATTTTGCGATACCTTTGCGCCCGAATTTAAATTAAAAATAGTATATGTCTGCAAACAAAATTCATGAGCTTCTCGGCGACAAAGCCGAGTACTACCTTGGCCATAAATGCATGACCATTGATAAGTCGTCTATTCACGTTCCATCGCCTAATCATCTCGATGATGTATGGACTCAGTCAAACCGTAATGTACAAACATTGCGCAGCCTTAATACTATCATGAACAATGGCCGCCTTGCAGGTTCTGGCTATGTGTCTATCCTACCTGTAGATCAGGGTATTGAGCACAGCGGTGGCGCTTCTTTTGCTCCCAATCCTATTTACTTCAATCCTGAAAATATTGTGAAACTGGCTATCGAGGGTGGCTGCAATGCGGTTGCTTCTACTTATGGTGTGCTGGGTTCGGTTGCACGCAAGTATGCGCACAAAATACCTTTCATTGTAAAGGTGAATCATAACGAATTCATCAGCTATCCTAATAAATTTGATCAGATCATGTTCGGCACCATTAAAGATGCATGGAACATGGGTGCTGTTGCAGTGGGTGCAACTATTTATTATGGTTAAGATGAGAGTGCTCGTCAGATAGTGGAAGTAGCCAAGGCTTTCGAGTATGCTCACGAGCTGGGTATGGCTACCGTATTGTGGTGCTACCTGCGCAACAGCGGTTTCAAAAAAGACGGTATTGATTACCATGCATCTGCCGACCTTACCGGCCAGGCTAACCATCTTGGTGTAACCATTCAGGCTGATATTATCAAGCAGAAATTACCAACAAACAACGGTGGCTACAACGCCATTAACTTTGGTAAGACCAGCAAGCTGGTGTACGATAAGCTGACAACAGATCACCCGATTGACCTTTGCCGTTATCAGGTAGCTAACTGCTACATGGGCCGCGTAGGTTTGATTAATTCAGGTGGTGAGTCTAAAGGTGCTACCGATATGGCAGAAGCAGTAATGACAGCTGTTGTAAACAAACGTGCCGGTGGCATGGGCCTTATCAGCGGCCGTAAAGCATTCCAGAAACCAATGAATCAGGGTGTGGAGCTGCTGAATGCTATTCAGGACGTTTACATGGATAATTCAGTTACAATAGCTTAATTTAACTGATTGTATAAATTGGTCAGCCACCTCATCGAGTGGCTGATTTTTTTACAGGCAGATTCATTAATGTCTGTGACCACCCCATGGTCCGTCTTGTTTTTCCTCAACAGGCAGCGCCCCTTTAAAATTCCTGATGGTATACGTCAGCTGAAAGATAAAATACTGCTGTAGCACCTGCGTTACACTGTTTTCCACGTATGTTTCAGTCGCAGTACGGTTAATGCTCTTGTTTTGATTCAGCAGATCGTAGGCGGAAATACGTGCTTCAAGTGCATTGTTCTTCAGGAATTTATAACCTATATAGGCATTCCACAAATAGAAGTCCTGAGTACCGGTTCCGCTGAATGCGGTGTAATAGTTCTCAGTAATATTTGTGTTTACAACCAGGTGCTTTTTAAATATCCAGTTGATCTTAAATGCAGCGGTATGATTGTAGTAGTTATTGTTGGCCTGTTTCTGTGAGGTGTTGTCAACAATATTGTAAGTGCCGTTGTAAGATAGTGTAAAGTCCAGCTGCTCACTGATATTGCTGCTCAGCACAATACCGGCCATAGGTGCCGAGTTATTGGTATAGTTTAGCACATTGTTAATCAATCCCGGTGTGCGGCTGTAGTTAAAACCGCCGCTCAGGTTCAGATTGCATTTTATCGGCTTCACAGGCAATCCATACGCCAGAAAAGTTCTGCCATTAAAATAGCCGTCCAGGTTTACGGGTACTGTGAGTTGGCTGCCTGGCGCTATTTTAACCTGCTCACTGGTCACCGGATTAGTGTACTCCGCGGTGGTATAGGTGGCATTCGATACATAGTCAGTTACATAATTGGCATACAGGTTAAAAAACAGCGAGCGGGCTGAATTAGCTTTGGTAGATCCATATCTTACAATAAAAGTATGTTCATAATCCTGTTTCAGCCCGGGATTGCCTGTCTTTAAAAGCAGAGGGTTACTGATGTCAACAATATCCTGTAGCTGTGTAATTGTTGGTGAACTCGTATTGGTTCTGTACATAATCCGCAGGTTGCGCCCTTCACCGTACCTGTAGTTGAATGTCACCGAGGGCAGCACACTCGTAAAGTTTTTATTCAGCGAAAATACTTCAGGGTAGGTGCGTTGTCCGCTCAGTGTGGCATACTGCACATTGGCACCTGCTGTCAGCGACAATTTTCTGTCGCCCACCCGGTAACTTATGCCTCCTCTCTGCAGCGTATAATCCGAATTGTATTTGTTGGAGAAAGTGTCATTCTGTTTATCGAATTTCTGTGTGGTAGTATCAAAATCGTTGGTGCCTTTGTTGGAATAGTTGTAGGTATAAGATGGGTTATAGTTTACCATCAGTTGGCCTCTTTTTCCTGCTGGTTCGGTGTAAGTCAGATTTGGCGATATAGTGTATCCATTGCTTCCCAGCGCATACTGCTGATCGTAATACTGGCGTTTTACCAGATTGCCCACACTGTCATAGTACTTATTGTCAGAATAGTTGCTGCCGTCGCAGGTCTTGTCGTTCAGCGAGGCACTGATATTCAGCGAAATAGTTCTGCGCTGTTTTTTAAACTTGTGTTGTATCAGCAGATTATTAGAAGAACTGTAGCCGTTGGTATTGGCTGCACTGCTGTTGCTGGTATTGCTGGCAATAATCTTGTTGATAGAGTCATTTGCAGGAGATGCTCCTGTGGCCTTGTTCTGCTGAAAGCTGATACCTGGTGTGAATATTACAGAATTAAAGGAGTCAATTGTGTATTCCAGTTTTAAGTTCAACCTGTGATTAAAGTTTGTCGCCTCAGTTGTGTCATACTCATTGTAATGGTTGGGTATAGCGTTTGCAGTAAAGTAATCTCTGGCTGTTGTGTTGGTATTATTGTTGTCTGTGCCGTTAAAGAAGTAGCTTCCGCTTACTTTGATTTTCTTTCCCCATGCGTCAGTGTAATTCACACCAAAGGAATTGGTATTGGTTATTCCGCTCTGCTGTCCGGTCATGAAGTTGCCGCCCCCTCCGCCATTACCGCCCCCTCCGCCAAAATTGCCCCTGCCGCTCCCGCCTCGGTTTCGGCCTCCGCCGCCCCCTGTCACACCCAGCAGATCCTCCGAACTGAAGTTCTGCATATTGATGTTGTTGCTCATCCCTAGTATGCTGATCTTCTGCTCTCCGTGAAAAATATTGATGTTGCCACCGGCAGTATACCGCTCATCAGTACCATAACCCGCATATAGTTTGCCAAAGGTGCCTTCACTTTTACCTTTTTTGGTAACTATATTCATTGTTTTCTGGGAGTTGCCGTCATCAAAACCCGTAAACATTGCCTGGTCACTCAATTTGTCAAAAACCTGAATTTTGTCTACAATCTCAGCAGGCATATTTTTTAAAGCCAAAGTTGGGTCAGTGCCAAAAAATGGTTTGCCGTCTACATATACCTGCTGCACATTTTCCCCATTAACCTTTACACCCGTATTGTCAGAAGTAACACCGGGCATTTTAGTTACAAGGTCTTCGGCAATTGCATCCGGATGAGTTTTAAAAGCGTCTGCCCTGAATTGAGCCGTATCGCCTTTTTGTTCGGCTCTTATCTGGTTTTCTTTTACCGTTACACTTTTTAGTTCATTATCACGGGTTCTCATTTTAATAGCCCCGGTTTCTGCGTCCCTGTCTGCAATAGTGATACGCCTGCGTGCTGGCGCATACCCTGTATATTCCAGCCGCAGAGTATATGCCCCTGGTTCAAACCCCCTGATCTCAAAGTTGCCATCGGCATCAGTAATCCCTCCCCGTACTGCCGACGAATCACCCGATTTTGATACAACAATTGTAACGCCGGGCAATGAGGAGGCATCTTTTTCGTCAAGTACTTTTCCGGTAATTCTATACGCCTGCGAGTAGCCGGATAGGGCAAAAATGGAAAAAAACAGTATGAGAGCGGTGCGGATATACATTTCTGGGAAGAAAGGAATTAAGACCGCAAATTAATACAAAGGTTTAACTCAGGCAGGATATTGCGCTCCGGTGCCTTATGTGGGTATAAGTTCGGAGTTTTTTCTCTTGAGGTATTCAAATCCGGTTACGTTTGCCAGCAGCAGCAGCATACCGTAAAAAGTATCCTCCACAGGTATGGTGAACATTCTTGGGCCTATAATATGGCTGGCATTGTAAGATACTACAGGTTCTGCCAGAAAACTGCCTGTGAGTATGCCATTCGATATAAAAAACGGTATCAGTATTAAAGAAAATGAAACGTAAAAAACTGGCATAAACCAGGCTTTGAGCCTGATGAGTACAACGAGCATAACAGCCAGCAAAATAAATGTAGTGGCGGTGTAGTACCTGTTGAAATTGAAAGCCGCCATCGTAACTAGAAATACAATCAGAATTACAGATAGCGCCTTAGACTGCTTCGCAAACCGGTCGAAGTTGTAGAAAGTGGTGATGCAATGGTAAGTAAATACACCCGAATAGGGGATGAACAGGAAGAAAAGGCATTCTTCAATAGGCAGGTTTACAATGTAATAACCGCATATATACCTTGGGTTAAAACTCCATATGCCCCATCTGGTAAACAGCATATCCCATTCACAGAAAAGGAGTGCTGTTACAACTGTAGGAATAAGGAAGTGCTTCCACTGCTTGTGGAAGTTTATTTTTTTGTGAAATGTAAAAATAAACGGTACCACCAGGCAGCAAAAGTCAACCAGCAGATAAATGTACTTATCAGGCATTTGCTTGCTTGTTTTTTTGAGCGTCTGTAAAATACCTGCGAGGCACCAGCAGCATACCGAAACATTCACCGTCTTCCTTTCCCAGGTGTTTGTGATGCATTTTATGTGCCCTCCTTATGGCTCTGAAATAGCTGTTATCAATATTTCTGAGCCATTTGAAACGCTGATGAATGAAAATGTCGTGCACCATAAAATAAGCCGCACCATATAGGGTGATACCTATACCCACATACAGCAGAAAAGTGGCACTGGTATATAACCCCGTTGCCAGGCAGATAATTCCCGGTGCCGCAAATATCACGAAGAAGTAATCGTTCTTTTCAAAAAAAGAGGTTGGGTTCTTTCTGTGGTGATCTTCGTGCAGGTGCCACAGCAGCCCATGCATCAGGAATTTGTGCGCCATCCATGCCACAGCCTCCATTCCCACGAACGTACCTAATACAAGTATGATATGGAAGATTGCTGTGCTCATGATTGCTTAAAATCCCCTAATAATTTTATCAACGTACTTCTTCTGAATTCAAATATGTCATCCAGTTTTTTTCTCACTATTATGCTATGCCCCAGTTCGCCCAGTATGCCCAGCGGCATTGCATATTTTACCACGTCCGTCATTTTTACACCGCCGGGCACTGGTTCAAAAGTGTGCGTGTGTTCCCACAACTTATAGGGCCCTTTAAGCTGCCTGTCGGTAAAAACATGCGGAGCATTTACACCAGTGATCTCAGTAGTCCATCGCATGGGGATACCAAACAATGGTTTTACTGTGTAGTCTATCTTCAGGCCTGAATAAACAGGCGCATCAGTAAGGTCTGTAAGTATCCTGAACGATAATTCAGGTGGCGTGATTTTGGAAAGGTTCTCAGCTCTCGAGAAAAATTTCCATGCATCCTCAACCCCTATCGGCAGCAATTGCTCTCTTCTCAGTTCGTGAATTTTCGTGTTCATATTGCTTTCTGTAACCAATGGATGTTTATCTGCCCTGTTTAAAGATTATAACAGATTCAGCTGGTGCCTCAGCATTGACTTAAACATCAGCCCTATCTTACTGTGATTGGATATCCGTATTCTGGTTTTCATGATCAGTTCTGCCGGCGTATTGGTTATTTTCAGAAATAATTTCCTGTAATAATAATATGCCAGGTAAACCCCTCTTCTTGATGATGCTGGCAGTTTTCGGATGCCTGCAAGCGCTTCAGCAAAATCTATTTCAATCTCTTCCTGTATACGCTCTTTTTCATGCATCGAGAATCGGTTAAAGTCTACACCCGGAAAATAGGTTCTGCCCAAACCTTCAAAATCTGCATTTAGGTCTCTAAGAAAATTTACTTTCTGAAAAGCCGCTCCCAGTTTCATCGCTGGCCTTTTGAGTTTCTTATACAGCTCGCCGTCATTTTCTGTGAAAATCCGCAGGCACATCAACCCAACTACCTCGGCCGATCCCAGTATGTACTGATTATACGAATCTATTGTATGGCTTTTCTGTTCCAGGTCCGTTTCCATACTGTCAAAGAACCGTTCAATCAGCTCGAAATCAACATTATATTCGTTAACCACTTTCTGAAAACTATTCAATATCGGGTTCAGGCTGATACCGTTAGCTATTGCTTTCCAGGTTTCTTCTTTGAATTCGCTCAGCAATTCTGCCTTGTTATATCCATGAAATGAGTCCACGATCTCATCTGCAAACCTCACAAATCCGTATACCGAATAGATTGGCCCATGAAATCGCTTATCCAGAAACCTGATGCCCAGCGAAAAACTGGTGCTGTAGGTTTGGGTAGTTTCCTTGCTGAACCTTTGAGAAAGGTCGTCAAATATTTGCTTCATCAGCCTTTATTTTAAATGTAGTAGTAATTGTTCCGCAGCTATCTGTCCCGATATAAGCGCAGGTGGTACTCCCGGCCCCGGAACAGTCAGCTGGCCTGCGTAAAACATATTTTTCACTTTCTTGTTTCTCAGTGTTGGTTTCAGCACTGCTGTCTGCCGCAGTGTATTGGCCAGCCCGTAAGCATTTCCTTTATAGGCATGGTAGTCGTTTACAAAATCATTTTTGCAGTAACTTTTTTTGTAAACGATATGCTCCATAATTTGCTCGCCGCATACTTTTTCCATTCGCTCAATAACTACTTTGAAGTAGTGTTCCCTTATCTCGTTGGTATCGCTCAGGCCCGGTGCTATCGGTATCAGTATAAACAGGTTCTCCATTCCCTCTGGTGCCACACTTGCATCTGTTTTCGACGGGCAGCACACATAAAACAGCGGGTCATTCGGCCACTTCGGGTCATGGTATATTTCGTGTGCATGGATGTTCAGCGAAGCATCAAAGAACAGATTGTGGTGGATGAGTTTCTGTATTCTTTTGTTCACACCTACATAAAATATCAGGCTCGATGGTGCCAGCACACGTTTGTCCCAGTATTTCTCTGAGTAATTTCTATATTGCATGTCCAGCAAATGTTGCTCTATATGGTGGTAATCTCCGCTGGCTATTACACCGTCAATATTGTATGTCCCTTTGTTCGTTTTGATGTTGATTGCTTTGCTGCCGGTGATTTCAACCTTCTTTGCTTCGCAGCCGGCCACAAATTCAACACCAAGGGATACCGCCAGTGCCTCCATGCCTTTAATGATTTCAGCCATCCCTTTCATTGGGTACCATGTACCCTGAGACAGCGCTGAATAATTCATCAGGCTGTACAATGCAGGAATTTCTTTTGCAGTTGCTCCCAAAAACAAAACCGGAAATTCCATCAGTGCCACCAGCCGCTCATCCTTAAAAAACTTCGACACATAATCCCGTACCGATTTGAACATATGTAGCCTCGACGCATCCCTGATGATATCGTATTTGGCAAATTCCAGCCATGAATATGCTGGCTGGTGTACCAGGTGCTGCATGCCTGCTTTATATTTAAAGGCACCTTCTTCCAGAAACAGTTTCAGTTTGTCAGCACTGCCTTTCTCAATACTTTCAAATACTTCATAAATGCCTTCCAAGCTTGCCGGAATCTGCATAATATCATTTTCCGAAAATATCATCTGAAATCCCGGATCCAGGCGCACCAGTTCGTAATAGTCGCTGGGGTGCTTACCGAAGTGCGCAAAGAATCGTTCAAATACATCGGGCATCCAGTACCAGCTTGGCCCCATGTCAAACATGAAACCCTGCTCGGTATAGCTTCTTGCCCTGCCGCCGGTTGTGCTGTTTTTTTCAAGCACAGTTACTTTGGCGCCGGCTTTAGCCATAAACGACGCTGCCGACAGTCCCGAAAACCCACTCCCTATGATGGTTACTTTTTTCAAATACTCTTTTTTTACCCGGTTAGATATTGCTGATACCCCTGGCCACTTATTCAATTATTTGCAAAAGCTGTTGTGCCCCTTTTAAAAAACGCACATTCGGTAATTTTATTCCTTCAGTATCAAACAGTTCAAAATTGCCTGTAACCAATACC
This sequence comes from Sphingobacteriales bacterium, assembly GCA_900299255.1. GTDB lineage: Bacteria > Bacteroidota > Bacteroidia > Chitinophagales > Chitinophagaceae > Nemorincola. Next base: position 14,297 of record OMJB01000088.1, on the reverse strand, counting down.
TGTGTATGCTGACTCATTTTTGACAGCTCGCGTATGTGTGCATTTACCCGCTCTTTCGAACCAGACGCTATGTAAAACAACAGCATATAATCCGGCTGCAGTAATCTCACAAATTCTTCCAGATGCGCATCTGGAACATTCTGTCCTAGATACAGTGTTTCATATCCTTTTGATTTGATGATATAATTAGCAAACAATAAACCTATTTCATGCAGTTCACCCTCAGGCAGAAACAGCAGGAATTTTTTGTTTGCGGTACTTGTTCCCGGTTGCAGCCCGTCTATTGCCACCATCAGCTTCCTTTTCACAATGCTGGTTGCAAAATGCTCCTGCATCGGGTCTGCTTTGTCTACAGACCACAGAACACCAATTTTTTTCAGAAACGGATAAATCACGTTTACCATCGCCTCATACAGCCCAAATCGTTGCGCTACTGTCGTAAAAACATGTTCAAATCCCGTTTCATCAAAAGAGATCATCGTTTTTACCAGTTCATTTATGTAACCAATATAAAGGGTTTCTCCCTGCCAGCGGGTTTTGTCTGTCAGCACTTCTTCATGTAGCTGGGTCTCCGTCAGTTCTGCAATCTTCGAAATTTTGTATCCCTTAGATAAAAGAGTCACTACATTCAGCAGCTTTCTCACCTGGTCACCATTATAAATTCTCCTGTTGGTATCTGTTCTATCCGGTTCTACCAGTCCATACCTTTTTTCCCATATACGTATGGTATGCGCTTTAACACCGGTAAGCCGCTCTAGCTCATGAATGGGATATGACTGCATTTTGTTTAAAAATTATTTCACAAAATTAAACAAAATATCGGATTGTTCTAATGTTTTAATGCAATAGCCAATAAATAAAATTTATATCGCTCTCGTACACCACTTGTTTTCGGGTGTTTTTTGTTACTGGCTGCAATTGTAGCAGTGGGCTTCTCTGTATAAACCGGCCAGTTAATTAATGTTAAACAATTAGCATATGCCAATATAAGTTGGTAAATTACAGTAGCGAAAACCACAACTTATGAACAATCTCTTCCTTTCAGGTGGCGGATACGGTGCAAACTGGCTACCGCTTATTGCACCGTTACTTGCAATAGCTATTCTGTTATATGCCGGTGATGCCACTATTAAATACCTGAAAAATAGAAAGTTACGTACCACCCGCCAGGCGCTCGGTGAATTAAATCATCTGGATGCCTATCCTAACGCGGATCAGGAAAGCTGAATCATATCAACAGGCAAAAAATGAATAAAGTTATACTAGGTGGTGCGCCCGGTGCCAATTGGTTTCCATTACTGATACTGTTCGTGGCGGTAGTTTCGGTTCTTTTTGGTTGCCATTATGTTTTTAAATTGATCATTCGCAAAAAGTACAGGCAAATGCCTGATAACAACAATAGCAGCGAATAGGTGATGGATGCACATCTGCAACCCTGGTAAGCCAGCATATTTGCATCACATCATAGATTCCTGATTTCGGTTTACTTAATAATTTACACTAATTTTGCCATCCTTTTTTAGAATTGTTATTCAACGCTAGTTTAATGAGCAGGATTTACTTCGATAATGCCGCAACCACTGCACTCGATCCGGATGTGCTGGAAGTGATGATGCCTTTTCTGACCGAGAAATTTGGTAATCCTTCCTCCATTTATTCCTATGGCAGGGAAACAAAAATGGCAATTGAAAACGCACGTAAATCCGTAGCTAAAACACTCAATGCAAGCCCTGGTGAAATTTTCTTTACATCGGGTGGCACTGAGAGCACAAATACTGCTGTTACTGCCGCTGTTCGAGATCTTGGCTGCCGTCATATTATTACCTCACCTATCGAACATCATGCTACGCTGCATACAGTAGAGCACATGGCTCATTTTAAGCACGCTTCATTAAGTTATGTTAAGCTAAATGAAAACGGCCACATTGACCTCGCTCATCTGGAAGAATTGCTGGCGGGCAACAAAGAGCGCACGCTGGTTACGCTCATGCATGCCAACAACGAAATTGGCAACCTGCTCAAAATAAAAGCAGTCGGTGAATTGTGTAAAAAATACGATGCCATATTTCATTCAGATACAGTGCAGACCGTAGGCCACTATCCTTTTGACCTGAAGGATATTTATGTGCATTTCATCAACGGTGCCGGCCATAAATTTCACGGGCCTAAAGGAGTTGGTATTTTGTACGTCAATGAAAATATCAGTATCAAACCTTATCTCAACGGGGGATCTCAGGAGCGCAACATGAGGGCCGGTACTGAAAATCTCTACGGAATTGTGGGTTTTGCAAAAGCGCTGGAGATAGCCACCAGTCGCTATGCCGAAGACAGCGAAAAGATCAAAGGATTAAAATTATACATGGCGGATAGGCTGAAGGAGGTTTTTCCGCAGGTCAGGTTCAACGGCGATACTTTTGGCAGTAGCCTGTATACTGTGCTGAATGTATCCTTCCCCATGACTGAGAAATCAGACATGCTGCTCTTTAACCTCGATATGGCAGGCATATGTGTTAGCGGCGGCAGTGCCTGTACAAGCGGGGCTAGTTCGGTGAGCCACGTTATCACAGCCCTCTACGGAAGCGAAGCTGCATCTATGGTGCCGCTCAGGTTTTCATTCTGCAGGCACAATACAAAAGAAGAAGTAGATGCAGTGGTAGAAAAACTCAAAGAATTAGTGTAGCTTCATTTCTGCCGTTGGCATACTTTTGGTAATAGCTGGTTTTAACATGAGCAAACTGTACTTTTTTGTGGCTGCACTCCTGGTGCCTTTTTATACGTTTGCGCAAAGCACACCCACTACCAAAACCGAATCCCTGAAAATTGAGTGGCCGGAAAGCGATCACTGGAAAGTAGGCAAAGACCTCTCAGATACCCGCATGCACTCGGTAGATATGGTTCATGAAAATGAATCACTGGCCCTGTGGACCGAAATGGCTAATTCTACTTCCTTAAAAGGAATGCTGTACATTCCTGTTGATACTGCGATGTACTTCATGTTTTTATCGGCCATAGCAAAAGCCCCCGATGCCAAACTTACATTGGTAAAAAAGGGAGAGATGCAGGAATGCCCCTGGATTCTCTTCAGCATAGAAGCCCCCGAATTCAAAACAGACCCCATCCCAGAGTCTCAGCTCTGGTTTATAGTGCAGGGCAAGCAGGGCCTCTACACAAATTTTGTAGCCCTGAAAAAAGAAAAACTACTCGACGACTTCCTTAAAAAATGGACAGAATTCTTCCTAAAAACAAGGCTCAGTTACAATTAAACTAGCTGCACTACGGCAGCCCAATGCCCGCAGTCATTTCGAACAAACGCAGTGTAGGCGCAGCCGCAACGGAGTGCCGTGAGAAATCCCCTGAGGATTTGCAATCTGCCTAATATCATTTTTGCAACCCGCGTATTTGAAATTTCCCATTTTTTCACAAAAAGTATGAGAAAAATGTAAAGTGCTGATAATCAGTTTTTTACAACCGAAATGTGGAAAAGAATTTCCCATTTCTTTCCCATGTGGGAAATTTAGTCGTTTATACCACTGATTAAACTGTTTTCTCGGATTTCACTGATTTTTTAAAAATCTAACACAAAGTCCACAATGGATACAAGGTTCACAAAGACTTTGTACTGGTTACACCTACCGGAAGCAAATTGCGGGATTACTTCCGGTTTCTTCCGGTGCCGGAAAAACCGGAAGTAATTTAATTAATTGAAAATCAATTAATTGTGTTGCAATTGCGGGTATTGGTAAAAAATGCGATCCGCAGTTTTATCTTTTGAAAATTGGTTGCCGCCTTTTTGTAAATATCGGGTATTGGGTGGAAATGGCAAAATGAAAAATCTATGACTGGACGAATTCGGCCAATTATAAGACGGAGGGGGCTTATGGTAGAAATTAGTTTTGTGGTTTAATAGATAAGTAGCAGCTTGTATTACTTCATTTCGGCTTTTTCGCCTGTATCAGCTTGTCCCGGCGCGAGCTTGTTGGTGAAGAACAACGACAAGGGCGTAAAAAATGATATAATAACCACAGTAGTTATTGTCATTGCACTAATACTTTTCCGAACCAGCAGCCGGCTTCTGTATATACCTGTACAAAATAGATAGCCGGCTGGCAAAGCTGCAGCGTAGTTACGACATTGGTAAGGGAAGATAGTTCTTTTACGTGCCTGCCTATAATATCAGTGATTATTACCTTAGCTTGTTTGTCATTTGAGGTTAAAATATTTATGTTAAACGATCCGCCGTTAGGGTTCGGTGAAATAAGCACCTCCAATTCCTTGCTATTAGGGCGAACGGTAGGCAGGCCCACGGCGCAATTCATAACAGTAATCGGATGAATAGCCGTTGTTGAGCCGCAGCTATTGAAAATTGTGTAACTCACAATATTTGCACCTGCTGTTATCCCGGTTACAACGCCGCCTGCAATAACCGCATTGGTATTACTTACACTCCATGTGCCACCGGAAGTAGTATCTGTGAGTGTAATTGAATCTCCGGTGCAAACGGTATCTTTGCCAATTATTGGTGTTACTGTCGGAGAGTGCAGGGTGGCAACGTAAATGGTGGTTGTGTCGGATGCAAAGCCATCGGTTACGCGCACCCTGAAAGTGTCGGAGCCGGTATAGCCGGGCGAGGGGCTATAGGTAAGACCAGTGGTAGTGAGCAGGCCTCCACCCGAGATGGCACTGTAAGATGCCGTGGCGGAACCATGAAAGGGCCCGTAGATAAGGCTCCAGGTTTCTGTTTGAAGCGCGTCTGAATCAACAACAGACAACAGGGTATCTATTACTGTAAATTCAGAACAGGCGGTAAAATACTGTACGTGCCCTCCCGCAAAGCCGGGCGAGTGGTTTACCCTCCCAATCATGCGTATTCGATTATTCCAGTTATCAGAAAATACGAAGTTATCGTTTCTTAAGGTGGCACTGCCTCTTGAACCAAATATCTGAGCCGCCGTAGCAGGCCCTCCATCTCCAGAAAAACCGCCCGCACCTGTTCCCGCAATAGTAGTAATGATACCAAAAGTATCGACTTTGCGGATACGCTGATCTGCGTAATCAATCAGATACACATTCCCTGTATCGTCAACCGAAATATCGTCAATTTGTCGAAAACCTGCGGCTGTTGCGGGACCGCCATCGCCGCTGTACCCCATTATGCCGGTACCAGCAAATGTGGTAATAATACCATTTGTGTCCACTTTCCTGATACGGTAATTTATCATATCGGAGATAAACAGATTGCCAGCTACATCGAGCGCTATGCCATGCGGGTTATTTAACTGTGCCGCTGTAGCAGGCCCACCATCGCCGCTAAAACCCAATGTGCCATTCCCTGCAAAAGTGGAGATGATGCCAGCGGCGTTTACTTTACGGATACAGTTATTGCCGGACTCTGCAATAAACACATCTCCCAGTCTGTTAACTGCCAAATAAGTGGGAGAATATAATTGCGCCGCAGTAGCCGGCCCTCCATCCCCACTATAACCTAATGTTCCATTACCCGCAAAAGTATTGATGATTCCAGCCGTGTTTACAGCTCTCACCCTGTTACTACCCACAGTTATATAAACAGTACCCATGTTGTTTACCGCTAGACCTAAAGGGGAATTAAACCCTGCATTTGTTGCCGTCCCTCCGTCCCCAGTATCTATATAATAGCCGTTGCCGGCAATAGTGTTGATGATGCCCGACGGATTGATCATACGCACGCGCCGGTTACCCTGATCTGCAAAATATATATTTCCAGCGCTATCCACGGCCATTCCGGCAGGCCTGTTTATACCCGCCGCTGTTGCGGGCCCTCCGTCTCCGCTAAAACTGCCTACCGGCCCGGTTGGGCCAATACCGGCGATGGTAGTAATTATCTGGGCGCGCAAACAAAGCGCTCCGGTAAAATCAAAAAATATAAGCAATAAAGAAATGAGAATACTGTATTTGTAAATTGTCTCACACCATGCACGGAGAATAATTTTCATGAAATGAATATTTTATAAACTTTTTGAATTTTGTCAACCTCAATTCCATCTCAGATATTCACTTTCTTCCGCTCGTTTCTCGCTGCTATGTTGTTTGGTAAATTTCAATAAAATTAGTTACGCTCCAGCTGAACCTGCTTTTTAGGCTCGGCGACAATAATTGTATCGACGAAAAAAAATTTACATCTCAGTTCTCCGCTTTGTTCCATATTATAATTAAAACAAAATGTATGGAGAGTACCTTCAGTTCAACCTAAAATTAAACTAAAAATTTTAATCTGTTATGTACAAAATTTGCACCTCCAACTTATTTCTATTTAATCTGTGGTTCAGGCATCACCACCACATTCCCACATTTACTGTATTTAAATTATCTTTGCGGCTCTTTTTAGACCATTTTTCCACTAAAAATACCGGACATCTTTTATGAATTTATTTTCCATTCAAAACGAGGAATTTATTGGCCGCCATATCGGGCCCAATGAAGCTGATACCAAAGTAATGCTCGACACGATCGGTGTGGCCAGCATGGAAGACCTGATAGCACGAACGGTGCCTCAATCCATTAGAATGGAACATAAGCTCCGTATTCCTGAAGCAATCAGTGAGGCGGAATACCTTGCCGAACTGAAAGAAATATCCCAGAAAAACAAGCTGTGCAAAAATTATATCGGCCAGGGTTATTACGATACCCACACGCCTAGTGTTATACTCAGGAATGTATTCGAAAATCCGGGTTGGTACACACAGTACACGCCGTATCAGGCTGAGATCAGTCAGGGCCGCTTGGAAAACCTGCTGAACTTCCAGACAATGGTGAGCGAGCTCACCGCCCTTCCTATTACTAATGCTTCCCTGCTGGATGAAGGAACAGCTGCTGCCGAAGCAATGAACATGTTCTTCCATACGCTGAATAAAGATCATCATAACATTGCACGCCCGCGTTTCTTTGTTGACCATAATGTTTTTGCTCAGACTATAGACCTGGTAATTACAAGGGCGGTACCGCTGGGTATTGAAGTAATTGTGGGTGATTTCAAGACAGCTGATATTGAAACTACATACTTTGGTGCGCTGCTGCAGTATCCTGATAAGACAGGAAGTGTAGAAGACTACAAAGGCTTTATAAACAAAATGCATGAAGCCGGTGCGTATGTAGTTATGGCTACAGACCTGCTGGCTTTAACACTGCTGACGCCTCCCGGTGAGTTGGGTGCTGATGCAGCTATCGGCTGTGCACAGCGTTTTGGTGTGCCACTGGGCTTTGGTGGCCCTCATGCAGCATTCTTCTCTACCAAAGATGAGTTCAAGAGAATGATTCCAGGCCGTATCATCGGTATCAGTATCGATGTTCATGGTAATCGTGCACTGCGTATGGCATTGGGCACACGCGAACAGCACATCAAGCGCGAAAAAGCAACTTCAAATATTTGTACTGCACAGGCGCTGCTGGCCAATATCGCTGCCATGTATGCTATTTACCACGGCCCTTCAGGGCTTACGCTGATCGCCAAGCGTGTTGCTGCTTTAACTCAGTCGCTTGCCGATGCGCTTACTGCAACCGGGCTGACCATTAAGAACAAAACACATTTTGATACCATTACAGTAACCGGTGCCGACAGCAATGTGCGTTCTGAAGCTGAGGCAAGAGGCATCAATTTCCATTATAGTACAGATGGCAGTATTTCTATCTCTCTGGATGAAACAACAACTGCCAGGGATGTGCTGAACATCATCAGCGTGTTCACGCATCAGGACAGTGCTTCTTCATTCAGTATAGATGCAGATATGGCGCTGACGCATATTCCTACATCGCTTACACGTACAAGCCCGTTCCTTACTCAGCAGGTGTTCAACAGCCACCACAGCGAAACGCAGATGATGCGCTACCTGAAGTTGCTGGAGAACAAAGACCTCAGCCTTAATACCAGCATGATCTCATTGGGTAGCTGTACCATGAAGCTGAACGCAGCTTCTGAAATGATCCCACTAAGCTGGCCTCACTGGAGCAAAATGCATCCGTTCCAGCCACAAAGCCAGACACAGGGGTACCAGCAGATTGTAAAAGAACTATCTGATTACCTCTGCGAAATAACAGCATTCGATGCCTGCAGTTTGCAGCCTAACAGTGGTGCCAATGGTGAGTATGCCGGGCTTCTGGCCATTCGCCGCTTCCACGAGAGCCGCAATGAGGGGCACAGGGATGTAATACTCATTCCTATTTCTGCTCACGGCACCAATCCTGCCAGTGCAGTAATGGCAGGCTACAAGGTTGTAGTAGTTAAAGCTTTGGAGAATGGTTATATAGATGTGGCAGACCTTAAAGAAAAAGCAGCACACCACGCCAAGCATTTGGCAGGTATCATGATCACTTATCCATCTACTTACGGCATCTTTGAGGAGTCTGTGAAAGAAATTACTCAGATTATACATGAGCATGGCGGACAGGTTTATATGGATGGTGCAAACATGAATGCGCAGGTGGGCCTCACAGCTCCCGGCCTCATTGGTGCCGACGTATGCCACCTGAACCTGCATAAAACATTTGCTATTCCGCATGGTGGTGGTGGTCCTGGTATGGGCCCTATCTGTGTGAAGCAACACCTGGCGCCATTCCTGCCTGGCCACGTATCTCTTGCCTCAGGCGATGGTGTTGGAGCCCCGGCGCACTCTGTAAGTGCAGCGCCCTATGGCTCTGCCAGCATATTGCTAATCTCCTACGCATACATCCGTATGCTGGGCTCTAAGGGTGTGCGTATGGCTACAGAATATGCGATACTGAATGCCAATTACATGCGTGTTCGCCTGGCTAAGCACTTCGATATTTTGTACACAGGTCCGGGTGGCACTTGTGCGCACGAGTTCATAGTAGACCTGCGTCCATTCAAGAAGACTGCGGAAATCGAAGCTGAAGATGTTGCGAAACGATTGATTGATTACGGTTTTCATGCGCCTACTATGAGCTTCCCAGTGGCAGGTACAATCATGATTGAGCCCACAGAAAGTGAAGATAAAGCAGAGCTGGATCGTTTCTGTGATGCACTGCTCGGCATTCGTAAAGAAATACATGCCATTGAAACCGGTAAGGCCGACAAAGCAGATAATATGCTGAAACATGCACCACACACACAGTTTGTAATTACTGCTGATGAGTGGAGCCATGGCTATACACGCCAGCATGCTGCATATCCGCTGCCTTATGTAAAGAACAACAAGTTCTGGCCAAGCGTAGCGCGTGTGAACAATACCCACGGCGACCGTAACCTGATTTGCACCTGCGAGCCGACAGAGTCATACGCATAGTATACATAAATTGCATAGAGTTTCATTGTAAAAGCCCGCGAACAGCGGGCTTTTACCTTATCATATGCCTAATGAACCAAACTTGGTTATCAAACAACAAAGCCTCACAAAATGTGAAGCTTTTCGCGGACCGGGGGACTCGAATTATCCTTCCCAGAAGCTTCGGCTTATGAAACCCGCTATCTCTGCCGAGGGTGCGGAGTAAAACAACAAAGACCCCCAATTTGCAGTGCTTTGTTTTGTGGCCTGGGGGACTCGAATAATCCTTCGCTGAAGCTACGGCTTATGAAACCAGTGACCTCCGCCGAGGGTGCGACATAAAACAATAAAGCCCCACAATTTGCAGGGCTTTTTTTGCGGACTGGACGGAACTAAAATTATTTAATGCGTTTTGGTTCGTTTTTACGGCTTCTCACGCCCTACAAGCATTTCAGCATAGTCGCTTGTTCGTTCGCATACACTCGCATGCGTTGGCGGGGGTAGCAAACCGCCACCTTTACGCCGGCTGGCAATTCTCTATTGCGATTAGGGAATTAATATAATCCTATAATGTAAGACGGCTATTAAAGCATCTTTAACTGCACTTGTAGCCTTAATGCAAGACACAATACAATTCATCCACGCCAAATTGCTAATAATAATAAGTTTTTGGATGTATACTAACTTTCGTCTTTTCGGAATATTGCCATAGCAAAACCTACACCGAATAACAAAGTAATAAAACCGGCAAAATAAGGTAGAATATCTGTCATTATCTATCTTTTTTTACAAGATTAATGTATACACCAAGGCCAATTATTGAAGGCACCCATAGACCTACGAACAATCCTGTCTCGTGTTCGCCCCTGAACCAAGCCCATTCAGAAAAAATCAGCGATAAAAAGGCGGAAATAAGTATTATATAGTCGTAAACCTTGAAATTTTTAAGCATAAACTCAATTTAATTACAATAATAAAATATAAAGAAGAACAAAAAAATACTATAATTAGTAGTTGCCAGCCCACACGGCATTCTTTACTGGCACCGAAGAAGAAATGCTGGTATAATTATCTCTTGACGAATAGAGTTTAACAATTTTGTTTTCAATTTTGATTACCCCGAACGCCGGGTATTTTGAATCCCACGCCATAATTATTTTGCTTTTTTAATTTCCCGTAAAAATAACATCCAAACATAACCTCTCGCATTTGTAGCCCCTTGAAACCATGTATCAGGTCTTACTAAATCGTGCGAGTCATTTTCTCGTAGCCTCTTTATTGCGGAGTAATGCTCCGGCTTAACTACCTGCTCTATCTCCGACAGGTAGGCTTCATATTTGCTGATAAATTCTATTGCTTCCATATTTCAAATGTTTAACGATACTGATAATACTTGCCATTAACGAAAATGGCACTAACCCTCATACTCTCACAGATACGCAATACCTCAAAGGGCGTAAGCCTATCGGGGTCTACAACGGAGAAGGTATGATAGGTTCCTACTGACTGGTGCTTGATTGTTATTTTCATATTCTTATACCTTTATTAATCTCCTTACTTGTTCGGGTCCGAAGTTGCTGCCCCTTGAAGTTCTAAATCCCGCCTCGTTCAATTCTATTGCTATTTCACGAAGCGATTTACCGTTGTTATGGAGCAGATTAATAACCTTACTGGCCTTCTGATTGTTCGGATTGCTCTTTGCTATTTGTTTCAACTTAGCCGGGCCCATTTCCTTAACCTCGTCCGTAAAGTTTGAAGGTGTGCCGAGTTTTACGCCTCGTGCTTTCAAAGCCTGTAAGGCGGATTTAGTCCTGTCTGCTATTCTTTGGCGTTCCCATTGTGCCAGGGCGCCGAAAATGCTTATGGTTAGTTCGTTTGCGTCCGGCATGTCGCAACAAATGAACTTCACCTTGGTGTCCATTAAGGTAGATATGAAAGTAAGGTTGCGGGAGAGCCTGTCTAATTTCGCAATAACGAGTGTAGAGTTCGTTTGCTTTGCTAATTCTATCGCTTTAAGCAGTTCCGGGCGATAATCGTTCTTGCCTGTTTCTATGTCCGTAAATTCAGCCGTAAGGGGCTTATTATTCAAAAACGATAATACGGCGTTCTTTTGTGCTTCCAGTCCTAAACCTGAATTACCCTGCCTTGCTGTGCTGACCCTATAATATGCTATGAAACCTTCCATGGAGGCTAACCTAAGGAGGTTCTGTCACAAATTGGAATCCTGCGTTCACAATTTGTGACAGACGATTATTCCACAGAAATTATTTGCCCCGACTACATATATGGCGGCTATTTACTATTTATAGACAGCATTATCTCCTCAAAACTTTCTATGCCTGCTTTAAGGTTCTCTATTATCTCGTTTGCCAGCACGTCGGGGTCAGGGAGATTATCAAGGTCGGTTAGGCTCTTGTCTTTGATCCATGATATATCAAGGCTGGTCTTGTCCCGCTCTACTATCTCGTCATAAGAGAATTTGCGCCACCTGCCTTCGGGGTTGCTCTCCGCATTATAAGTTTCCTTGCGCTTATTAATGTTGGTGGCATTGTAGCATTGTATGAAGTCAGAAAGGTCTTCATATTTCAACGGGTTCTTCTTTAAGGTAAAATGTATGTTCGTCCTGAAATCGTAAAACCATATTTCTTTGGTTTGCGAATCCTTGGCTGCGGGTTTATTATCAAAGAACAGCACATTTGCTTTTACGCCCTGTTTGTAAAATATACCCGTAGGCAGGCGCAGTATGGTATGCAGGTTGGTTGTTTCTAAAAGTTTCTTTCTTAAAGTTTCGCCCGCTCCTCCTTCAAACAAAACATTATCGGGCAATACCACCGCAGCCCTGCCGTCTGATTTGAGCATGGTTTTAATATGCTGCACGAAATTTAACTGCTTGTTGCTGGTAGTGACCCAAAAATCTTGCCTGTTGTAAGTAAGGTCTTCCGTGTCTTGTTCGCCCTCGTCGTTTGTAAAGGTCATGCTGCTCTTTTTACCGAAGGGCGGATTGGCTAATACATAATCAACTCTTAAACCACTGTCGGAGATAAGCGCATCGGCAGGTGAGATAAAATTATCGCTTTCAAAATCGCCTATGTTATGCAGAAACAGGTTCATTAACGCCATACGACGGGTGCCAGCCACTATCTCGTTGCCAAAAAAGGTCTTATGTTTCAGGAACTCTTTTTGCTCCTTATTCAGCGAGTAATTGCCGGGGTTAGCTATATAGTCGTAAGCGGCAAGAAAGAAGCCACCCGTGCCACAGGCAGGATCAGCAATAGACTTCATAGGCTCCGGGCGCACACATGCCACCATTGCCCTTATTAAAGCACGGGGTGTAAAGTATTGCCCGGCTCCGCTCTTGGTGTCCTCAGCGTTCTTCTCCAGCAGCCCTTCGTATATCTTACCTTTTATGTCCGCACCCATTGTGCTCCATTGCTCCCTATCTATCATATCAATAAGGCGAAACAATTTAGCCGGGTCTTGAATCTTATTCTGGCTCTTGATAAAGATTTGACCTAATACGCCTTTTGCCTGCGATAACTCCCGCAGCAACTCGGTATAATGGCTTTCTAACTCGGCACCCCGCTTATCAGTAAGGCTTTGCCAGTTGTATTTGGCAGGTATAGGTAGTTTCCTATTATACGGCGGCTTGCTGAACTCATCTGCCATTTTAAGAAACAGCAGGTAGGTGATTTGTTCCAAGTAATCGCCATAGCCTACGCCGTCGTCCCGGAGGGTGGCGCAAAAACTCCAAACTTTACTTATAATACCTGATGCGTTATTTATCTCGTTACTCATTTTAGATTGCTTGTTTTGATTTTCTTTCCTTCTTCACCTTTACCGCACTGCTCTTTTCCCGCTCTGCCTTTATCCGTTCCAGTAATTTACTGGCAGGCTCATCGTTAGGGTCTTGCGGCACTAATCTGCCTTCAAATGCCCGCTTCAAAATACTTTGTCTTAAAGCCTCGGCTTGTAATAGGCTGTTTTCAATTCCTTCTTCTATTTTATCGCAAACCGACAGTCGGCTTTCAATTTCGGAAACTATTACTTTTTGCTCATCATTTGTCGGCGGCACAGAAATGTCTAAATCCCTCAAAATACCCTGACTAATGTTTGGTTGCGCTCCACCGATGGCTTGTCTCATTAAAAAATGTCTTTTATAAGACAAGTAATGAAAAAGGTAATCGCTTTCAATTCTTTCACTTCTAAAAATTCCACAAACTGCTTGGTTGGAAGCCGCATCAATACCCAAGAAAGCCAGCTTCCCGATTGTCGCACCATACAAAGCAATTAACAATGTCCCTTTCGGAAAAATCTTGGCACTTGAATTAGCAATCGCTGCCTCGGATATCTTTTCTTCGGTTTCGGTTATTATACCTCTATTAAGTTCTCCTGATTTTACCCAAGGTATATTTCCCTGATAATAACTGGCATTACTGCGACTTGGCGTTCCTCCGCTTGTTGTTTCGCATAACATCCCCAATTTTTCATACTCCCACCCCTTCGGCAATTCGCCATCTACTACATTATCATTTGTAAAACGCCCTTCAAAAGCCCATTTAAGCACAGCCTGCCGATAAACTTTTAATTGCTCTTTGGCGGTGTTGATGCTCTCTATGGCATTGTCTAAACTGCTGAATAGTTCTTCTATTTTGGCAACTATGCGGTGCTGCTCGGCGGGAGGCGGAAGCAATAAGTTAATTAACTTAAAATCTTTTATCCCTATAAGGTTAGACATTGCAGTTCCCTGCGACTGGTCAAAAATCTTTCTTTGAAATTGCGCCGACCTGAAAAAATAGAGAAAGTAATTTGCATCAATTATTTCTTCAATCAGGCGAATTCTCAATAAAGCCTGATTTATTACACCGGGTTGTGCGTTTTCGGGGATGCGTGAAATCCTTCCAAGTGTTCCAGAGCAACTAACTATAAAATCCTTTGGCTTAACAGAAAAATTTATTAATTCGTCAAACTTTTCCTGAGATAAGAAATACGAACCTCGTTTTGAGTCATTATAAATTGCGTTGGATTGCTCATATACTTTATATC
>OMJB01000087.1 GCA_900299255.1 Sphingobacteriales bacterium | reverse complement strand
TTGTCTACCTGGGCGGGTCATAATGTTGTAAAGTTCGATTTCCCGGCTATAAATCTGCTTGATTCTTCTCATCATGGAAAGTGTGACGGATTTGTGCTATTTACTATTTATGCTAAAACTACCATCACACCGGGTACAAATGTTGACAACAAAGCCGGTATTTATTTTGATGCCAATGCAGTTGTGATGACCAATTCTGTGAGGAATACAATGCCTGTGGCCAGCGGTGTTGCCAATATCAATACCAACGTGGTGGAAATATACCCTAATCCGGTTAATGACAAATTGATGGTTGCTACAGACAGCAAATAGTTTGGAACACTGGCCATATGAAATACAATGGGCCAGACAGTTATCTCGCAGCAGTTAGTTAACTATCTGAACGAAGTAAATGTTAAGTCTCTACCCTCAGGTATTTATTATGTTTCGCTCAGAGGTGCTGGCGGAGTGAAAGTGGTGAAGTTTGAAAAATTGTAGTGGTGATGTTGAGCAAAGAAAGTGGAAGCTGGTTAATTCCGGCTTCCACTTTTTTTATGGAAATAGGTTGTAGTGATTATTATTTACTTGCTGGCTGGTAAGAATAGGCCACCTGATATGTTGCGGAATTTAGATCGTCGGATATTCTGCCAATGGGTAAGTCTTCGGTTTGTGGGGTTGGTTCGCAAATAGAGTAGGCGACACCATTGTAAATAATTGGTTTGCCAATTGGCCGATCAAACTTAACCGCAATGGTAAGATGGTGCGGAAATGCAAGTACGATCATTGGCAGGTTGTAAATTTCCTTTACGAGGCAATAAAACAAAGCAGCCCTGTCGGCACAGTCGCTTTGTTCATATAGTAGTGTCTGCTCGGGTACCATATGTTTTTCCCTGCCAAAATTTTCGGCATCAGGTTTGTACATAAAAGCATAACGGGTAAAATGCATCAGGTAGTCAACTCCGTTTTTTTTAGACATGCCCGCCATATTTTGTTTTAGCTGCGGAATGAGAGAGTTGTATGTCTCTTTGCTCAGTGGCGCATCGAAATATAACTGGTAGTCGGCAACAGGGTAGTTGGTGAGCATTTTTTTTACATCGGCGTTGAGTTTTACTTTAAAGTGGTAGCTCACATCATTATAGTTAAACTGCAGATCCTTCTCGAAATAACTTTCGGGCCTGAAGTCGGGTAGGCTGGTGAGCCTGTAAGAGAACTTGTTGTTGGCGCCTTCTATGTGTAATGGTATGTTTAGATTTTTGTTATGCTGAAAATCTATATTGTAGCTGAAATCGTGGTAGTTGAGGCAAATGTATTTCTTGTCTTTAACCCTAAAAAAGGGAATATCGTAAATGTCTTCATCGCTTGCCACGTAGAAGAGCAGTTTGCCGTCAATAATATTTAATGTAGCATCGTAGCCCGAATGGCAGAGAAGAAACCACTTATATAAAGTGTATCGGTTGTAGTTGGCTGCTTTTGGGCTCATGGATTGAGCGGTGCGCCTGATGAGCTGGTAATACACCCAGTCGTCGGGGTTGTGTTTTTGTTTGTAATCGAGAATTGCTTTTATGGCGGGTTGGTAATCGGTTGATTGTATGCGGTCGTAAAATGTGCAAATCTTATCGCCTGACAAGGAATCATTAAACGGAACAGCTGAGAAATTTGTGTTCAGGAAACTAATGCTGTCGCCGTAGAAATCAAAAGATATAGTTCTGTTGTCTGTCTGTCCATTCAGCAAAACAGGAAATCTTAAAAACAAGATCAGAGATAGCAGTATGAATGAACGTAATCGCATGTTTGCTACTTGCCGACATAAAGTTACAATAAGATAACAATTAATTAATGTTAAGTTTTGGGAAATGAAGGGTTTTTGCCACTTGGTTGAATTTGGGTGCGTAATTGCCCAACTGACATCAGTTACTTACCCAAGGTAACAATTAGTTAATCTTGTGGACACATAATGGTAACGTGGCGTTTACATTCGGTCTTCATGCGAGGTATAATTTTGCAAATAAAAAAAATGCAGAAATATTTTTACGCTCTTTTGCTATCATTTGTGTCTTTTTATGCTGTTGCAGGTAGTATAAAGGGTACAATAACTGACTCGAAAAACAACCCATTAACGGGGGTTGTAGTTACAATTACCGGAGCTGGACAAGGTGCTGTTTCTGATTTTGACGGTAAATATGAAATCGCAGGCCTCGCTGCAGGTACCTACAATATTGTTTTTACTTATGCAACTTATAAAACAGTAAATCAAAGCGTAACCCTACTGGCCGGGCAGGAGGCTACTCTCGACATAAAATTATTGCCGGAAACTACTGAGCTGACGGATCAAGTGGTGAAAGCCGCCAAGATCACTAACACGGAAAACTCGGTGATAAGTGAAATAAAGAATAGTAATACAATTGTAAGTGGTACCAGTGCAGCCCAGATTTCAAAAACGATGGATAGAAATGCGGCTGATGTAGTAAAGCGTATTCCGGGTGTTACAATCCAGAATGATCGTTTTATTGTAGTAAGGGGGCTTCCTGATCGTTACAACACAGTGTTGCTTAACGATGCAAGTACACCCAGCAGCGAAGCAGATAAAAAGGCATTTTCGTTTGATATTATCCCGGCTGGCCTTATAGACCGAGTTTTGGTTTTTAAGACTCCATCTCCTGATTTGCCGGGCGATTTTGCCGGAGGTATGATTAAAGTATATACAACATCACTTGCCGATAAAAATCAGTTGAGTGTAAGTGCTCAGGTGTCGAGCCGGGAGTATTCAACCGGCACCAATTTTAATTATAATAAACCCTCCGGAACAGATTGGCTTGGATATGATGATGGCAAAAGAAATATTCCCGGTATAATTCCGGATGTTCTGCGGTCGAACGATCCAAATTACAAAACATATTTACCTGCGATGTCTAAATCATTCGGGAACGATTGGGATATAAATTCAAAGAAAACATCACCTGATATGCGTTTTTCGTTAGCATTGTCTAATGTTTACAAAGGAAAAAAGATAAAGATTGGTAATACATTGGGTGTCACTTATTCGAATACGAATACCAATTACCAGATGCATAGGCAAGATTGGGATTCTGTAACGCAGAATTACAATTACATAGACCAAAAATCTACGAATAACGTTAGTGCAGGTTTAATGGATAATATTGGAGTCTCCATAGGAAATTCAAAATTTGAATTCAGGAACCTTTATAACCAAATCGGCACATCATCACTAACTGTAAGAAAGAGCATCCGTGATACAAGTATTGCAAATGATGTGGATCAGTTGGCGTATGCAATTGGGTATGAAAGCAGAGCTACTTACTCAACGCAATTGACCGGTACACATAAGAACAATTCTGAAACACGTAAATACACCTGGACATTAGGATATAACGACCTTTTCAAGAATCAGCCTGACCTGAGGAGGATTAAATACGTTATTGCCGGATCTGATACTACATACAGAGCACAGGTTGCCAGCGGTGTTGATCCGATAAATGGCGGAGGTAGGCTATATTCAAAGTTGTTTGAAAAAACATACAGTTTCAATCATCAGTTTACTCAGAAAGTAGATCTGTTTAAAAACTTCAGTTTTGAGGTGGGTGCTGGAAATTACGTTGAGTACAAACACCGTAGCTTCAGTATGAGGCAGTTTGGGTATTTGATAAAAAAGAATGCCTCCAATTTCAATCTTCCGTATTTACCGGTTGACAAAATATTTGCTGACACCAATGTTGATGGTGCCAACTTATTTAAAATTGGTGAGGCAACTAATCCTTACGATAAGTATGAAGGAGAGAATAAGTTAATAGCCAGCTATTTGTCGCTTAAAATACCTGTAGGTAAGAAAATACTTTTATTTGGTGGTGCGAGATATGAGTACAACGAACAGTCAATAAAGGGATATATCAATCAGGATACTGTAGCAATTACACCAAATAATATTACGAAATTCTTGTTGCCATCCATGAATGCAGCATATAACTTTTCTGATAAAAGCCTAATCCGTGTTGCGTATGGTAAAACATTGAATCGTCCTGAATTCAGGGAGTGGGCGCCAACCTATTATTATGACTTTGATGAGCTTGCAGGTGTGAAAGGGTCGTTATTTAAAACTACCGCTACAAGAAACAAATCAAACATTGGCGATACTTTGAAAGTTGCTGAAATACAGAATTTTGATTTAAGGTATGAGTTGTATCCCGGCATCGGCGAAATGTTTCAGATTGGAGGGTTTTATAAGTCTTTCAAAAACCCTATCCAGAGAGTTATCGTACCGGGTAGTGGTAGCGACAGCCGCACATTTACATTTATTAATGCCGATGACGCTTATTGCGTAGGATTTGAACTTGATGCAAGGAAAAATCTTGCGTTCGTTGATAAATGGTTCGGTATAGATCAATTCAAGAATTTTACCCTCGTCGGAAATCTTTCACTGACAAAGAGCGAAATGCGGATTGATTCCAGCCAGATAAAGAATGCCGTACCCAAGGCGTCTATGCAGGGTCAGTCGAGCTATATAATAAATGCGGGAGTTTTCTATCAGGGTGAGGGTACCGGAATGCAAGGGTCGTTGCTATTTAACGTATTCGGGCCAAGGATGTTTGCAATTGGTACAACAAATGCCGGTGGAGAGAGCATAGGAGAAATGCCGTTCCAGTCATTGGATTTTACATTGTCGAAGATGTTTTTCAAGAGGTATATTATTAATGTGGGTGTGCAAAATCTCCTTGGTTCAAGAATTGTATTCAAGAAAGATGCGAACAGGGACAACAAATTTGATGCTAAAGACGTGGAGTACAATACATACTATCCAGGCAGGTACTATACTATCGGAGTTAAAGTAAAGATATAGTGGTGCCGGTGTTCTTTTTCAAACGAAGTATGTGCACGTAGGCTAGTAGCAATTTCATAAACAATTTCAATTGGGGCGATGGCTTTTTAAGCCGCGCCCTTTTTTCAATCCAAAATTTTAGCGTTGGTAACAATTAGATAATACTCAAATAATATAACGTTTACGCAATGGTAAGCTTATGGTAACATACGCATAATCTCATGGTAACATTGGCGAGGTACTTTTGCTGTAAATAAAAACAAAAGAAAATTATGAAAAAAGTTTTATTCTTAGCATTGGTGATCTTCGCAACTGTTTGCAGGTCATTTGCGTACACCGTAGTAACGGTACAAGACAGTATCTCTGTAAACACACATTGGACGTGTGACAAGCAGTACCTTTTGAAGGGATATGTGTACGTTACCAGTGGAGCGACTCTCACAATAGATCCAGGTTGTATCATTAAAGGTGACAAGAACACCAAAGGTTCGTTGATCATTGAGCGCGGTGCAAAAATCATGGCAATGGGAACTGCCACACAGCCAATCGTATTCACATCTAACCAGCCAGCAGGTACAAGGACTTATGGTGACTGGGGTGGTGTAATTCTTTGTGGATATGCTCCAGTAAACTGGAATGGTGGCCAGTCTCAGGTTGAAGGAGGTCCTCGTTCTTTGTACGGCGGAACTGATCTTCATGACAACAGCGGTGAAATGCACTATGTACGTGTTGAGTTCGCTGGAATTGCATTTTCTCCTAACAATGAAATAAACGGTATCACTTTTTGTGGTGTAGGTGATGCTACTAAGTTAGATCATCTTCAGGTATCATACAGCGGTGATGATAGCTATGAGTGGTTTGGTGGTTCAGTAAACGGAAAATACTTCGTTGCATTTGCAGGTTGGGATGACGACTTTGATACTGATAATGGCTACAGGGGCATGAACCAATTCATGGTAGGGCTGAGAGACCCATTTGCTGCTGACCAGAGCGGTTCTAAAGGTTTTGAAAGTGATAGCTACCAGTCAGGTACTGCATCGGGCCTTGCCGGTGACACTTCTCAGATCACTAAATGTGTGTTTTCAAACTGTACTATGATTGGCCCGTTGGTGAGCCCAAGCTCAACTGCTTATGATCCTCAGTTTGTTGCCGGTGCTCATATCCGTCGCGGTAGTGCAATCAGCATCCTGAACAGTATTATTGCTGGCTGGCCTGCCGGTGTGTTGATCGACGAATCTTCTGCATCATATGGTTCTACAGTAGGTAACATTGGCAATGGAGTAGAGCAGTTCCGTAACAACATTATCGCTGGTATTGCCGTAGGTGGTACAGCTCCAAACACTTGGGGCAAAGAAGTTGTCTTCGTTAAAGACGGTGCACGTTCTTTGACTCCTACTACTGCAAATGCCGACACTACAAGCACAGGCACAGATTGGTCTGTATTGAGCGGTTTCTCTGGCCCTTGGAATTGGTTGAAGAATTCAGCCTATGGCAATAAAACTTACCCAACTGAGCAGACTGGCGTTCGCCTGGGAAATCCATTTAACCTGAGCAACCCAGGTATGGTACCAACAAGCACTTCTCCCGTTGTTTATAGCTCAACGCATTTTACGAGCTGGGGAGCTGGAGTAAACGATGTATTTAATCCGTTGATGCCTATCAGCTACGATACAACAAGCCCGGCTACTTACAATGTTCCTGGTGTTGCTCCCAATTTTACTACTACAAAAGCAAATAATCCATTCTTTACTAACGTAAACTATGTTGGTGCATTTGCCGGAACAGGAACAACCTCTGACAACTGGATGAACGGCTGGTGTAATTGGGATCCAAACAATGCAAACTATGATACCATTTGTTATGTAGCTCCTCCAGTTGATACTACTGCTGCGGTTGCTCAAGTTAAATCTAACAATGCTCCAAGCAAAGTATTCCCTAACCCATCTAACGGAAGCGCAACTATTTCTTTTGAATTGCCATCTTCTGCAAAAGTGACTATCACAATGATGGATATGGCTGGTAAACTTGTTAAAGAAATCGTTAGCAACAAATACAGCTCAGGTGCTCACTTAGTAATTTTCGATGTAGAAGGCCTTACAAATGGTGTGTATTTGATCAACATTAGTGCATCAAACAAACAAGAGGTCTTGAGATTCTCTGTGGTTAAATAATATTTAAGGCGTGTCGTTTAAGAGGGTCGGTCAGGTTAATCCCTGCTGGCCTTTTTTTTTAATTGAATTAAAATGAAAAATGTTCTGGTTGTTTTGATTTCGCTGGTTGCCTTTTCCTGCACGCATCCTGCAAAGGTTTTGCAAAAAGCTGTTCCGCCTATTGTGAATGCGGGATGTGATAGCTTTAACGTGAAATACGCTACGGACGTTAAGCCGATACTAAGGGATAACTGCTATGAATGCCATGCAACAGCAGTAACGGCCACGGGTGGATTGGATCTGGAGAGTTTTACGTCTCTTAAGGCTTACCTAAACAATGGGTTCAGGGGCGACGGTATTTACGGTTCTAAATTGTACCACTGCATCTGGCACAGTGCTTTGGCATTACCCATGCCACCCACATACGTTATGGATACCTGCTCTCTAAGAAAAATAGACAGGTGGATTAAATTGGGCGCGCCTGAGAGTTAAATTTAAAGAAGCAGTTCAAAATGTATTCCAGGCGTCTTTTAGAAATGGCTGGTTGATGTCTTTGTCAGAGACTATGGCTTTAGAAATATCTATTTTCCAGTCAACACCTATCTCAGGGTCTGAGAACAAACAACCGCCTTCGGTGGGTTTGTTGTAGAAATTGTCACATTTGTAAAAAACCTCTGCGGTATCTGAGAGTACGGCATAGCCGTGAGCAAATCCGTGGGGTATGAGTAACTGCAGTTTGTTTTCGGCTGAAAGCTCAATACCGAACCACTGTTTGTAGGTTTTACTATTCTTCCGAATATCTACGGCTACGTCCCATATACTGCCTTCCAAAGCACGTATCAGTTTTGCCTGAGGTACCGGGAGGTTTTGGTAGTGGAGGCCACGCAATACATTTTTTACTGATCGCGCCTGATTGTCCTGCACGAATGGAGTAATGTAACCTCCGGCATTTTCGAGTGTTTGTTTGTTGTAGCTCTCAAAAAAGTATCCCCTTGAGTCTTTATGTACCGTTGGTTCCAAAACCAGCAGCCCTTCTAGCGGAGTGGTTGTAACTTTCATATTTTATCAGCCGATCAGTTCCAGCAGGTTTGAAGTAATGTAAGACAGTTCCTCTTCGGTAAGTTCTGTATGTATTGGCAGGGATATTACACAATCCTGCAGCATGTCGGTTACAGGCAACACTAGATTCGCAGTGCCGTATTCCTTTAGCATGTTTTGTTTATGGCTGGGAACAGGATAATATATCATTGAAGGTATTTTCCGTTTAGCCAGTTTAGCCTGCAGCCCGTCTCGGTCTACACCCCTGAGCTGTAGCGTGTATTGATGAAAAACGTGGTAGCTGTAAGGCGCACGGAACGGAGTTACTATCTTGGGGTTGTTGCTGAATGCTTTATCGTAATAATCTGCGGCTGCTCTGCGTGCTGTGCAGTATTCATCTAGGTGGCGGAGCTTGATACGCAGTATAGCTGCCTGAATGGTGTCCAGGCGGCTGTTGCAGCCTACCATTTCGTGGTAGTACTTAGTTTTCTGGCCGTGGTTGGCAATCATCTTTAATGTTTCAGCCAGGGCATCATCGTTAGTGAAAATGGCTCCTCCGTCGCCATATCCACCTAGGTTTTTGGAGGGGAAGAACGAAGTGCAACCAATGACACCCATGGTGCCGGTTTTCTTTTTAGTGCCGTCTGAGAATGTATATGTGCCTCCTATAGCCTGGGCGTTATCTTCAATCACAGGTATTTTATGCTCTTTTGCCAGTTCCAGCAGCGGTTCCATATTTACCGCCTGGCCGTACAAATGAACAGGTATAATTGCCTTTGTTTTAGAGGTGATAGCCTTTCTTGCACTATCGATATTCATAGTAAAAGTATCGGCGTCTACATCCACAAAAACGGGTGTAAGGCGCAGCAATGCTATTACCTCTACAGTGGCGATATATGTATATGAAGTTGTAATCACCTCATCACCGGGTTTAAGACCCAGCGCCATTAGTGAAATCTGTAATGCGTCTGTGCCATTGGCGCAGGGTATTACATGTTTCACATCCAGGTATTCTGCCAGTTCTTTTGCAAAGCTCTGCACGTCCGGACCGTTAATAAAGGCAGTACTTTCCAGCACGTTTAAAATGGCGGTATCAACTTCGTTTTTTATCTTGTGGTATTGACGTTTCAGGTCAACCATCTGGAGGTTTTGCATAATCATATTTTACGGGTGCAAACGTACGGTTTTTGACGCAAAAGGTTGGGCGCGATTTTATAAGTGAAACGGGCAAATGACAGATTTATTGTTTTTTGAATGTGCCCCCAAGCCCATTTTCTAAGTAATTTGCTTCTGTTATGCGAAATATATTGATAATAATTTTACTGGTAGCACTATCTGGTTCTCTGACCGCCTGGCATGCAGCAGTTTTGCCCCAAATTGATGGCCCGCAGTTGAAGTTTGATGGAGGTGATATGAAGGATTATGGCAAGACTATGAAAGGGGTGCTTATTACCGATACATTCTGGTTTGAGAACACTGGTAGTCAGCCACTGGTTATTGGTGCCGTTACTCCGTCATGTGGGTGTACCAGCGTAGCCTGGACTAAAATTCCGGTACCACCCCATCAGAAAGGGTTTGTTTCATTTAACCTGAATACCCGAAAAGAAGATTTTGGCAAATTCACCAAAGAGCTGTTTATACAGTCGAATGCTGTAAACGCCACGGCGAAGCATGGTAGATATGAGCTGCAAGTGAGGGGCGTGGTGAAGAGGAGGATTTAGTTTAATGGAGCTCCGATGTAATCTATTTTGGTAGAGAAGAACTCAATAGCACTTGTTAGTAGCCCAGTGGGCTATATAGAGGGTAGCACCACAACAGAAAATTTGGACTTTGTTACCGCCTTGATAGTTTACGCTATTGTTGTTGTAGCTGAATTCAGTAAAAAATATTAAGATATTAAATTGTATTAATTTAACCAATGTCAGGCTGCGAATAATTTTAATACAGCCGTATCAGTAATTGGCTTTGATAAAAATTCTTCAACAAACACATTTGCTTCAGCACGAGCAATATCTCCTGGGTCGATAGATGAGCTTAGGAGATAGATTTTATAGCGCTTGTGGACTTCCGGGTTCATTTTTTCAAATTCGTCAAGAAAGTCCCATCCATTGATTTCCGGCATATTTATATCCAGCAAAATTACGTTTCGGATTTGGTCATCTTCCATATTGGCGGAATCGTGGAGGAATTCCAGTGCTTCGTATGGTTGTTCAAAGCAGACAATATCAACATCAGGCAGTGTTCTGCTGATAAAAAATGAGTTCATCATGTTGTTTACATGATCGTCATCTACAATAATAATTCTATTCTTCATGTGCAATGTTATTTGAAATCTGTACGTCATTCAACCCGAATTCAATAATAAACTCTGTTCCTTTATTAACCTCACTTTCTACACGTATTGTACCACCCATAGATTCTACCTGTTTCTTTACCATGTACAACCCCATGCTGTAAATCGTCAGCATAAAGTGGACTGAAAAAGAGCATAACTTTAGATAGTATTTCCATTGTTAACCAACAAAAAATGTAAACATGGAATCAAAGAAAAAGCAGTCCACTGAAAACTTCATCAAGAACATCCGCAGAAAGACACGGAGGTTATTTACCTCTGACCAGAAGATCATGATTGTAATGGAGGCTCTCCGAGGGGAACTTTCAACAGCGGAAATCTGCCGTAAGTACACAATTACCCAGTCCATGTTCTATAAGTGGAACAAAGAATTTATGGAGGCTGGTAAAAAGCGACTCGCTGGTGATACT
>OMJB01000086.1 GCA_900299255.1 Sphingobacteriales bacterium | reverse complement strand
TTTATTTTTGCCTTTACCGGATTTGCGTTCAAGTTGTCAGCTGTTCCTTTCCATTTGTGGACAGCCGATGTGTACGAAGGCGCACCTGCACTGGTTACAGCCTATCTGTCTGTTATTTCCAAGGCATCCATTGTGTTCATATTTATCACATCCCTGTTTCAGTTGTTTCATAACTACGACTCTATGTGGTACCATATGCTCACCCTTACCATACTGCTGACTATTACGATTGGCAATCTTTTTGCCATCAGGCAGGATAACATCAAGCGCTTTCTGGCATTTTCGTCTATTGCGCAGGTGGGCTACATATTGCTAGGTATTTCGTCAGGCAGCCCTATGGGGGCATCCTCAGCAATCTTCTTTCTGATAGTGTATACGTTCTCTAACCTGGGTGCATTTGGTGTTGTTTCGCTGGTATCTGCGAAAACAGGCAAGGAGCAGATAAGCGACTTTAAAGGCTTTTATAAAAACAACAAATTTGCATCGTGGGTAATGGCAATATGCCTGTTCTCACTGGCAGGAATCCCGCCAACAGCAGGTTTCTTTGGCAAGATGTTTCTGGTAACTGCGGGTGCTGCCAAGGGTAATTATCTGCTTATATCTGTTGCCGCCATGAATATGGTGATCTCATTGTTTTATTACCTGAAGGTGGTGAAAGCGATATTCATTGATGAGAACGAACAACCAATAGAGCAGCTTGCCGGCAGCAAATCTATGAAACTGGCTCTGGCTATCTGTTTTACCGGTGCAGCAGTATTAGGGTTTTCCGGCGGATTGTTTGAATATATCAGTACCATAACAAAATAAACAAGTAGAAATAATGGCGCTTAATCCCAATCATACTTTTGAAGATTTAGGAGAAGTGAAGTGTTCGATAGTGGAAAAGAACTGTACGCCTGAACGTACGGATTTTCTGAAACGCCTGCTGGAACACAACGGATTTGAAGTAGTGGTGGTTAAAAGCCCTCCTCCAAAGGCTGCAAAACCTGCGGCACCCAAACCAGCCGCTCCGCCAGCCGAAGGAGCACCGGCAGATGCTCCGCCCGCTCCAGTAGCCGAGGCACCGGCACCACCGCCTCCGCCCGATACTTTTACAGTGGGTGTTACTGATGTTACTTTCAATCCTGTGAATGCAGTTTTAAACCGTGACCTGAAAACAGAGGCTGGTGAAGTTGTCACCAGCAATTACTGGAAACAGCGTGAAGCTGCGCCCCGTGAAAATGAGTGGTACTGGAAGAAGTAAATTCCGGGCTTAGTATTGTTGCTTCCTTTTTGCTGAAGTCTACTACCACTTTCGGATTGTGATCCCTTCAATCTCTCTGAAGTGCTTATCTCTGGTAATTAATGTCAGGTTATGTTGTTGTGCAATAGCAGCAATCCAGATGTCGTTTTCAGGAATAGGTGTACCCTTCTTTCTTAACTGAGCCTTGATAGACCCATAAATTTTTGCAGTCTGGTTAGTATGCGAAATAACATTGTATGTGGCTGTGAGTTTTTCGATGGCGTTAATGTTCTTTTCAATGCGGGTGGAGTAGTGCGCACCGTAGTACAATTCACCAACAACAATAATGGGAATATTAACTTCTGCCGCTTTATCTATTTTGCCGGCAACATCTGCTTCGCCTTTGAGCAGTGCTGAGATAATGTTGGTATCCAGAAGTACCTTATTGCCAGTCATCGGAATGTATTTGTTCGCAACCCTGCTGTATTGCTTTTTCAATCAGTGAGGCATCTTTTTTACTCCACAGGCCAACAAAATCGTGCGCAGAATTCTTTTTTTTAGGCTTTTGTTTTTTTACAGCTTTGAAAATATTTTCTACTTCCAACAATGTGGATTCATTGGTCGTTTTCAGAACATCCTCAATAATCAGAATTTTTCTTGTTTCTGTAAACATGTTGTTTATACAGGTTAATATATCAAAATTACAACTTTCCTGGTTAAATCCGGCTGCCCAGATTTTTGCACGCGTATATTTAAGTGACACTTTTGTTTTTATATATTAGTTCAGGAAACTGTACTTTTATTTTATGGAAGACAATCGCGTAAAATCATTAGAGGAATTAAAAAAGCTAAGAAGCCCTGTAATAAATACGTTCAAGCAGCACCGGGAACGTGTATCCAAACTGGATAAGCTGGCGTTGTGGATTACTGAGCATGTGGGCACAATGGGGTTCTTTCTGCTGATTCTGAGCTGGACAGTTATTTGGCTGGGCTGGAACATGCTGGCACCAAAGGAAATGCAGTTCGATCCTTTTCCTGCATTTGTGTTGTGGTTGTTTATCTCTAACATGATTCAGATTTTTCTGATGCCGCTGATTATGATCGGGCAGAACCTGCAGGGAAAACACTCAGAGCTGCGTGCACAGTCTGATTTTGAAATCAATATTAAAGCAGAAAGGGAAATTGAGACGATACTGAGCCACCTGGAGAATCAGAATGAAATAATGATGAAAATACTGAAGAAGCTAGAAGCAGACAAAGCGTAACGTTTTTTTGTAGTTTCCAATTACTAATAATCTGTACCACAATGAGTTTCTCGGATAAGTTCAGGAGCCAGCCATTTGATAAGAAAAGGCTGGAAGCATTTAGCGATGGCGTATTCGCGATTGTGATGACGCTGCTCGTGCTTGAATTGAAACTGCCACATATAGCCGACCCATCTGACCCACATAAGGTTTGGGCGGCTATTGTTGAAGTAATGCCCGTATTTTTCAGCTGGGTGGTCAGTTTCTTCTTTGTAGCACTGATATGGCTGCATCATCACTCTATACTTAAGATGAGTACAGCATCCGACTACGGAACGATGTGGATCAATACCTTTCTGCTTTTCTTTATCTGCCTGCTTCCATTCCCAACCAAGATGATGGGGGAGTACCCTATGTCGCCGATAATAGTAATGATATGGGGGTTGATGTTTTCGGCTGCAACGTTTATGGTTACCTGGTTTTACTATTATAATGTGAAACATTACCTGAGCCCGGCTTACGATAAAAAGCAGACGATGAAAAATGTACGGTTCTCAGTGTTTGGCGGGCCTACCATCTATACAATCGCCGCATTGCTGGCGTTTGTTTCGGTTTATGTTTCTTATGTAATCTATGCTTTGGTACCGTTGTTATACATATTGCCGCTGGATAAGGAAATGGAGGGGGCTAAGCAGCCTTAATACGTGTGCTATTTGACTGAAGCCCAATCCTTAAGATTTTCATCGTACTGTTTAATTATTCTTGCCGGATTGCCCGCAGCTACCGAATAAGGCGGAACATCTTTTGTAACCACCGAACCTGCTGCCACTACGCTATGCTTGCCAATGGTAACACCCGCCGTTATTACAACGTTGGCTGCTATCCAGCAGTCGTCTTCAATAGTAATTAATGCTGTGGTAACTGGTTGGTCTTTGATAGGAATGCTGATGTCTTTGTATTCGTGGTTCAGCCCGCTGACCACCACATTTTGTGCAAGAATCACGTTATTGCCTATGGTTACCGGACCGATGAGCACATTGCTCATTCCCACCAGTGTGTTATCACCGATGATCAAGTCGCCAACCCCATTATTGACAGTGCTGAAATCTTCAATAGTAGAATTTCTGCCGAGGATAAACTTGTTGAAAGGAACGAGGTCGATTCTGGTACGGTCTTTAATTACCGATCCTTTTTTTTGGGTATGAACAAAAGGGTTGACAAACAGTTTTACCCATTCCCGGGGCCGGGCTTCGTTTTTTGGAATGATGAGCCGGTGAACGAGCTTTTTCAGTTTAGGATTATTTTTAATAAAACTAGATGCCGGCATAATGCAATTGAAATAGGAAAGCCGGAAGCGATCCGGATTCAGAGTTAAAAATAATACTATTTTATTAAAATGAACCGAGGGGTGCCATTTCGTGTTTTCGAATTACGGTAAATCGTATAGGTTGAAGTGTTGACATGTGAGATGCAAGAGCGCAGCATCTTTCTTATGCCATTAAGATATTTGGTAAAAATAACTTTTCAAATAGTTGATAAGCAGTGTTTTAACAGACATGTGGATAACTTTTTTAGATTGCGCGCCTTAAAAAGTGGTATTTTAGTATGCGTTATAGTATTTAGGCAAATTATATTAATTTGTCTTTAATGCAATAATATTACTGATCGTTTATAGATATATAGTATTCATTCTGTTTTTGTTGCCACGAATTGAAGGCTCAGGAGTCTATGCTGGCCGATGTGTCTTATCCCTACCTGGAGAAGCTGGTAGCTGCCGCGAAGGAGAACTATCCGAAAATGAAGACGTATAATCATACCATTAAGATAGCGAAAATGAATGTGTCGAAAGCCAAGCTGGACTGGCTGAACATTTTATCATTCATTTATTTATACAACCCAAGCGGGACAAATAATTCTACTACGGCAAACAACAGTATACTGAGTGGTTTTCAGGCTGGTTTTTCTTTGAGTATAGGCTCTATTCTACAAAAGCCGGGTATGGTAAAAGCAGCCAAGGAGGAGGTAACATTGGCCAAACTCGGACAGGAAGAGTATGTATTGAGTATAGAAGCACAAGTGCAGCAGCGATATTTTTTGTATGTGCAGACGCAGGCTTTGCTATATCCATTTACAGTAAGGGCAGCGTTGCTTAGGTTTTTAGTGCTTCTGTAAAATGATCGAAAAGCACCTTTGCATTTTCAGTAAAATTGCCCCATTTATTGACTATAAATTCGCGGGCTGCAAGGCCAAGCTTTTGCCTTAAGGATTGGTCAATGATGGCCTCAGTTAATTTTGCAGCAAGTACAGAAGGCTGCTGCGGAGGTACAAGAATGCCGTTTACACCTGATTCAATGATCTCAGGGTGCCCGCCAACAGTGGTGGTAACTACTGCCAGCCCGGAGGACATGGCTTCTATAACTACATTTGCCATGCCCTCAGCGTGCGATGGCAGGCAAAAAATATCAGCCAGATTGTATAGTTTGTTTAAGACAGCCGGAGGTTGGTCGTGAAGGCTGAGGAGGTGCCCGGACAAGCCACGCTTTGCCGCTTCTTCTTTGAAATCCAGCTCAGGCGTGCCTGAGAAAACAGCCACCAGCAGAAAGCCTGTATTTACCTTCTTCACCTCAGCCAGTGCATCAAAAAGATCCAGCCAGCCTTTTCTAATACCTGCGGTACCCACATTGAGTACAACTACAGTGTCATCGGGTATTGAATACTGTGCACGCAGCTCTTTTTTTTCAGCTGCTGTAACAGGTCTAAACAAGTCATAATTCACGCCCCAGCCTACCATAGTGAAAGGAAGGTTTTTCCCGATCAGTTTGTTGGATTGATTGCCCAGGTATCTGGCACAGGCAAAGCGGAGGTTTGCTTCAGAAAATACTTTATCAAACTGCTTTAGGTTGGCTTCACTGCTGTTTGGCCAGAGTGCTACATCATCGCCAATAGATAGAATAGCAGATTTTACACCCAGTTTATGAGCTGCCTGCTGCACCAGTGCAGAACCGGGTAACCACTGAGAGTAAAAAATATCCCGCTTGGGATCAAGCGTAATTTTATGCTCTTTGAAGAAGTGTATTATACAATCTATAAACCGCTCTGCATATGTTTTTCTTACCAGCCTGCTGGGTTTAAAATTGGAGATGCGCGGGTGGTAAACAGTAATACCATCATACTCCCTTTTTAGTGGGTAACCAATTTTGGCAAATTGTTTCCACTCAGGGTGAAGTGACGCAAGAGGAGCAGGCGGGCTCCATGGAACCGGAACAATGACAGTCAGCTCTGCACCGTTTTTTACCAGCCCCTGATATTGCCTATGAGCAAATATGCCGGCATTTGTCATGCCGGGAAAATTGTATGGATAAAATGAAGGGAAAGCCCAGACGCGCATTGCTGTAAAAATACAAAAATGCTGAAAATCAGGCGGTGCAAAATTGTGTATCTTTAGCGGGTAATCTTACATTTCAGTTCAAGACAACCAGGCCGGGATGAGTATTCTTTATAAGATAAGAACTGTAAGGAAGCTGGTAAAACACAAGCTGATAGGCAAAGGTGTATATACAAAGGATACGCACAAAAAACTGATCATTGTGATGTATCATGGGATTGACCAGCATGGGCAGGCCAGGTATAATCAGCGCTTCTTCAGCAGGCACAGTTTTGAGCAGCACCTCATATCTTTCAGAAAGCACTTCAATATACTGAATGCTGAAGCCCTTGCAAATGGGCATCTGTCGGTGGATAAGCCCAATCTGGTACTGACATTTGATGATGGCTATGCCAACAACTACAAATATGCTTTGCCCCTGCTGGATAAGTATGGAGTACACGCCTACTTTTTTGTAACCGGGCTCAATGCTGTGGAGAAAAAGGTACTCTGGGCAGATGCTGCAGACATCGTAGCCCATCATGGCAAAAAGAAAAGTAAAATAACGGCAGGTGGCATGGATTTCATATTACACCATGAGGAGTTTCTAAATGAAGGCCGAAGCCTTACGCTGCCTGCCTATATACGGGCCAGCAGCCACAGCGGTTATGAAGAAAAAGCATCTATTATGGATCAACTGTTGTCTGTGTATGATTTTATCAAAGATGAACAGCTGAACGACTACTGGCAACTGATGACAGACGAGCAAATAAGATCAGCCGCGGCCAGCAGTAATATTACTATAGGCTCGCATGGTTTCTACCATAATAATCTAGGTTCATTGTCGAATGAAGATGCCGTAGCAGAGGTAAGCCGGTCGAAAAGCTATCTGGAAGGGCTGACACAGAAACCAGTGTCTTCCATTGGTTTTCCCGATGGATCTTATACCGAACAGCTCAACGATACACTGGCCGAACTAGGTATTACACAACAGTTTGTTGTGGACTACCGGTTTGGTGATGCCGGGAAGCGTAGTTTTACTTATGACAGGCTGGGGCTGTATCCGAACATGGGCAACACACATACGATGGTGTATAAAATTCTGCACCAATGAACATTTGCTTCTACACTTCAGAAAAGCCCAATGCTGCAAGTGAGCTGAACATCAGCCACCTGATACACAGCATGCCTGAGCACAACTACTCATTTTTATGTGTTGCCGCAAAGCCGGAACCACGAACCGGATTGCTGGACAGGCTGAAAAAAGTGTATGGCAGATTGCGATTTGATGACGGGTGTTTTGATTTCGGGCGTGGCCTGAAACTGCTGGATAAGCGGTTGGCTGAGCGTACACCGGCTTTAAAACGCAGTGAGTTCCGCCATGGTTATGCCGACTCGGTAAATGATGTAAAAAGTGTACAGTTCCTGAATGAGGTAAAGCCGGATATTCTGATACAAGCTGGTGCCGGAATACTTAAGCAGAATACTTTTAGCCTTTCAACCAGGGCAACAATCAACCTTCATCATGGTATTGCACCAGAAATAAGAGGGATAGAATCAACCTTCTGGTGTATGGTATACGGCCTGCGCGACAAGATAGGTGCCACCTGCCATTTGATTGATGAAACGCTGGATACAGGTGCTGTTGTACTTCAGAAGCGCCTCTCTACTTCTGCTTCCACTTTTGTGGATATACAACTGGAGAATTTGCTGCTGGGCAGAGAAATACTGGCTGATAGTGTAGGCCTGCTTTGCAACAAAAAATTCACAGCCAGAACAACAGGAGAGGTGCCATCTTATTATTTTGGGCTGCCCAATTCATTTCTGTTCAGTGAACTCAAAAAAAATGATTTTCAGCCAATCAGGAATATTTCAGAGAAGCCGTTTAAAATGAAACCCAAAAATGTGCTTGATTTCTTCTAGCACTAAGCCTTTATTTTTCTGAGTAAAGACGGGAAGAACAGCATAGCGTGGTAGTACATAAATTCCTTCAGATTGAAGCCCTTTGAGTATTTTATATAGTTAGGCATTGTTTTGAAATAGTGTTTCAGTTTTGCCATTCCTTTCTTTTCCCTGGAGCCGTAAATCAGTCGGGTTTTGGCCATTTCAAACAGGCGTTGCCGCATCAATCCATCGTATCTATACCCCAGATACTCGTTCATGGTAATGTAAAACCCAAAAATATTGTTGTATGTTTTTTCAATCTGCTCAGGGCTTTTGGTGAGGCCACCTGCATGGTTGCGGTAGGCGGCCATCTTTATGTTAAAGTATTTAGCCTTGCCCTTGTCCGCCAGAAACAGATGTAGAAACAGATCGCCGGAGAAGGTGGTGTAATAAAAATCGGGGAATGGATTTGGAAGTATATTTCTGAACAGCATGGTGGCTGTGGGGATAAGGCTTACATCAGATAGAATGATGTCTTTGATAGTTATTGTTTCTTTCTCAATTTTCGGAAAGTACCTTTCATCAGGCAATCCCCAGCCCATTTCATCAATAATCTGCGTATCTGAAAAGCACATGGTGTAGTCGGGATGTGCATCGAGAAAGTCGGCCTGCTGCTGCAGTTTGTTGGGTATGGCCCAGTAATCATCTCCCTCACACAAGGCTATGTATTCACCCTTGCACGCCTGAAAAGTGCGTATAGTATTGGCCATAGGGCCATAATTCCTCTCAGATGGCAGCAGGTTTATAATGTCCGGATATTTTGCTGCATACTCCTCGCAAATTGCTCGTGTTTTGTCCTTACTGCAATCTTCGCCAATTACCAGTTCGAAATCAAAATTAGCCTGCTGTGTTACGATGCTTTCTATTGCCTGTGCAATGAATGCCTCGTGGTTATACGTAATCAGGAATACACTTACTTTTTTCATACCCGCCTAGCCCTGAAATTTGGTGACAAATGATACAAGCAATTCCATGTCTTCGATTGTATACCTGTGATCTACAGGTAGGGGCAGCAACCCGGCCGCCAGCGATTTTTCAAATTCATATCTGGTGTGGTTTCTTTCCAGCACTTCTTTCCAGAAGGTTGGGATATAGATTTGATTTTCGGCCAGTAGGGCCTTAATAATTTCATGGGTGGGCAGAAACGGGTATATCATTGGTACCATCCCTGCTGTTTCGGGCAGATGTAGTTTGTTGCAATCGCTTAGTTTGTCACTCAGAAAATTATAGTTGGCTCTTCGTTTGTTTATCACATAGGTGTTATCTATTTCAGACAATATCTGTCTTGTAAATTCAGACATGGCGGTGATGCTGCAATCAATCATGCTTTCGTTTGCCTGAAAGTCCGCGTATCCTTCTTTTGCCTGCCCGTTTAGCCTTTTAGTTAGGTGGCTGGTAATATAATGCTCATTTTTCTCCCGCGGTGGCTGCAATGTGGTACCCAATGGGGTATAGATATACGACCCGTCGGGAACACCAAAGAATTTGCGGCAGGAATTGAACAGCCATGAAACTCCCTTGCCTTTCATAAAGAATGCCTGCGTTGCATCCACGATCAGTTGCGCACCATACTTGCCGGACAGCATTTCAGTAAATCCATCCTTTAATCCAAAATAATTGATGTAGAGAAAGTACTCGTTATCGTTAAGTACAGGAAGCGATACTGGCTCCAGTTGTTCATTAATAGCATAAAATTCATAACGGCAGCCACTGATGGCAAAAGGCTCCAGGAGCGAATCGCAGGTATAATAGGGAACGTATACAACTTTGGGTTTGATGCTGTTGAGCATCAGGTGCAGGGCTGAGCGGCCGCTTTTCAGCCGGTAAGATGCAGAGTGGTATTCACTACCCCCTTTGCTCACTTCCAGTTCAAAATATCCGCCTATATCTTTCATTAATTATTCCAGCTCAAAATCATTCAGAAAGCCTGTTATTGCGTCCGGTGCATTATACATCATTACATCAATAATTGACAGCCATGGTACAAACTCAATAGTGTTCTGGCTGTACCTGATGCCACCTGTTTTCAGGAAAAACAAATCCAACCCCTGTTGTTTAAATTCAGCTTTGTCATACAGTTCCTTTCCGCCAATAGGGTTGATGTAAATATCGGCTTTTTCCTTTTTACAAATATCTATAACGCGACCCTTTGCTTTCAGATGACTATTCTCGTATCGTTTAACCGATAGGACAAATTCAGTATTTATGTTCAGATAGCTACAGGTTGTGATCAGGCTTTTAGTGGCCAGATCGCAGATGGTGCTGCCTTGCTCTTCAAGTACAGATTCGACTAGCCCATACACTTCGTTATAGAACCGAGCCTTGCTATATGCCTGAGTAAGTGTTTTTAGAAATTTGTTTTTCCATGGCTGGTACATGGATTGGTTGATCTCAGTGTTGCCAATTGTCACAAACGAGCTCGCATTTTTAAGAGGTACAGTGAAGGTATGAGGCTCGCCATTCAGCAGAATCCTGTTGCGGTTGATCCAACCCTGCTTGATGAAGGCAACATCGTCATACACTACAAACTTGTCTACAGCTTTTATCAGTTGAATGTACCCAATGTAGGGAAAGATATATGGCTGCATGATTCCCAGCTTCATGGCCTGTTACTTATTATGATATCCATTCTATAATCAGAGAGTGGAAGCTCCTGGTTCCTGATCACACATTTGAGTTTCAGATCGTTGCAGATTGCTTGGATATCTGCGGGTTTCCACCAGCTTCCCAGCCCGTCGTTGGTGAGGTCGCCTTTGGCCTGTAGGTTGTGATAAAACTGTTTCCGCTCAGGGGTATTGTAATAATTCCATTTCAGATCTTCATTGGGCACGCCTCGCGTTAGGAAAGTAAATTTTTCAGAAACGCTCATGATACCTTTAAGTATGCGCTCAAGATTGATATTGGTAAAGTACGCAAGCGAATCATTCATTAAATACTTGTCTGGTATCAGCCCCGGCCATGCAGTCCTGAACGAATCCATGTATTCTGTTGCACTCCCCAGGCAATAGGCAATATTCGTACTTGCCTTGTATTTGTTAGCTGTGTCAATAATATTCTGCGAAAAATCCACACCAATGATCTGCTTCACCTTGTCTCTGAGCTCATAGGTAAACAGTCCGTTGCCGCAGCAGAAATCCACAAGAACATCGTCTTTTGTAAGTTCCAGATTGCTAGAGATCTGAGCAATAATGAGGTCAAATACTTCTCTGGATACCGGCTTCCGGTTTACCGTTCTGGCTACCTGCAAAAAAAGGTCATCTTCATTCTGTACTTTTTCTTTGCCATAACGCTTCAGTAAAAAAGTATCCCAGAATTGCTGCCAGTTATCAAATTGTTCCATTAATGCAAATTGATCAGCTGATCAGTTGTTTTGTACTCTTAATAAAATCCTGCTTATAAAGGCGATGTCTTCTTCTTTCAGTGCGTGATAAAGGGGCAGGCATAAAACGCGGGATGCGATATCGTCTGATACCGGGGTCTCGTATTTTCTGACATAATTCAATCCTGACAGGCTTGGATAAAAGTACCTTCTTGGGTATATCCAGTTGGCCTGCAGGGCCGCAACGCTTTTCAGCAGGTCGCTTTCAGACCTGAACACCACAGGATAGTAAGAATAGTTCCACTCTGCTCCTTTCTGAATTTTTGGCCGCCTTACATTCAATGTGGCAAGTTCCCTGTCGTATAAAAGGCACTGTGCTTTGCGTGAAGCCAGAATATCTTCCACATTTTTCAGGTTTGCCAGGCCCATAGCCGCATGAAATTCAGAGTTCTTTCCGTTAATACCAATGCTCGCAAAAGTTTCGGCAGATTCAAATCCGAAATTTCTCAGGTACACCATTTTTTTCAGCAGTTCGGGATCACTCGTAGTAACTGCACCGCCCTCTGTTGTGTGGTACAATTTGGTGGCATGGAAACTGGCAGTGGTAATATCGCCATAGTTAAATACATGTTTTCCCTTGTACTTAGTACCAAAGCAGTGTGCCCCGTCGTAGATAACTTTCAGGCCATGTGCGCCTGCAATTTTCTGAATGGCATCTATATCGCAGGGGTTGCCAAACACATGGGTAGCAAGTATGGCTGTTGTTTTTTCGGTTATTAATTTTTCAATGCTGGCAGGATCTATGTTAAATGTATCTTTATCAATGTCGGCAAATACTGGTTCGCAACCCTCCCATACTATGGCCGATGTGGTGGCTACAAATGAGAACGGGGTAGTGATTATTTCTCCCTTCAGCCCGAGTGCTTTTATGGCAATCTGCAGTGCTATAGTGCCATTGCTCATAAAGAGCAGGTGCTTTACATCCAGATAATCTTTCAGCTTCAGTTCCAGGTCATTCACCAGTGGCCCGTTGTTGGTGAGCCAGTTTCTTTCCCAGATGCCTCTCAGGTACCCTATGTACTCTTCCAAATCCGGAAGGTATGGTTTGGTTACGTTTATCATATTTTCTCCACGACGTATAAAACTGAGCGCTTATGAATACCGTTCCTCTCAAAAGTATCGGCACCAAAATATTCAACGCCCAGCAGATTAACTTTAAATCCTGCGCATGCAAGCCTGTCTACGAAGCCCTGCCTGTTGTAAAACCTTACATGATCGCCCTGTCCATAAAACCGCCACCTTTCAGCTTCCGAAGTTATGGGCAAATTTTCAATAATGTGCTCACTGTATATTAATACCGGCACCATGGTTATACCCCAGCCGCCGGGTTTAAGAATCCTGTATAATTCGCTCATAGCCTTACGGTCATCATCTACATGCTCCAGTACATGTGAACAGAGGAACACATCCACGGAATTGTCTTCATAGATGTCCATATTGGTGATGTCAATTTTATCATCCACTCCATCCATGTACAGGTCTGCCGACCTGTAGTCAAGCATCGGAAAACGCCGGTAAAAGTAGTTTACTTCTGATGGCGCAAAATCTATGAATTTCAGTTTTTTACCGGGATCAGATTCACTGAGCCTTTTCTGAAAATAAAGAGCGTACAATCTTTCTCTGTCAGATGCATGGCACGATGGGCATGAGTACTGCAGCATATTGAAGGTTTCGTTGTGAAACAACGAGTAGTTATACTCATACGAATCCAGCAACTTAAGGTAACCATTGTCTACCGGTAGAAAGTACCCCAGGCTGGTACTGCATATGGGGCAAAAATATTGGGTGCCAGTATAAGGCAGCCCTGCCGGCTCAGCACCAACGGAAGCCTCAGCGGCCGGTGCTTCAGCAGCAGAAGGTGGCGTGGCCTGGTTTCTGAATTTCGGAAGGGTCAGTTTAAACATAGTCAGATTAACGAAAAATCAAGAGATGGCCTTACTGCTCCCAGCCATTTACCGTACCAGTTGGTATCCCGTATCAGGTCTGTTACCTCAAATGTAAGCAGGTCTTCCACCTGAAATATTATTGAGCTGGTATCTTTCACAAACAGCAGCTTAATCGTGTAAATATCATCGTTCAGCAGGTTGCCGGGTATCTTCAGCGTGCTGGTGTGAGTGCCGGCAGAGAGCAGTACAGAACTGGTGGCTACATTGAATATGCACATACCGGCAGATGTATACAACAACAGGCTCAGGTTGATGTTTTGTGGCTTGTGTACTTTAAAAGTGAAATTCAGGTTGAGTGGGGTGCTCACCAGTATTCCGTCTGAATCATTAGCCGCCTGAGGTATTATTTCAGCGTGCAGTACCGAGATGTGTTCGTTGCCGGGTGCCTCAGGCTCATTCCAGCTGGCAACCAGGCAATTTTTGACCTCCCTGCTCAGGTAATTGCTGATTACCTTGTCAGTTCTTCCGATGTCTGCTATCATTCCCTGTTTCAGGTATATGGCAGTCTTACACAGGCTTTGCACAGCCTGCATATTGTGGCTTACGAATATGATGGTGCGCCCGTGGCTGGCCACATCGCCCATCTTGCCCAGGCACTTCTTCTGAAAGTCGGCATCGCCTACTGCCAGCACCTCGTCTACAATCAGTATCTCCGGCTCCAGGTGAGCGGCTACTGCAAATGCCAGCCGCACATACATACCAGATGAATACCTTTTCACCGGAGTATCTATATACAATGCCACACCGGCGAAGTCAACTATCTCATCAAATTTCCTGCTGATTTCTTTTTTTGTCATGCCCAGTATGGCACCGTTCATGTAAATATTTTCCCTGCCCGTAAGCTCTGGGTGAAACCCTGTACCCACTTCCAGCAATGAGGCGATACGGCCTTTTATTTTTATCTGGCCACTGGTAGGAGTTGTAACTCTTGACAATAATTTGAGCAGAGTAGATTTACCGGCTCCGTTTTTGCCTATGATTCCAACTGTGTCACCCTGTTCTATTTCAAACGCAATATCTTTCAGTGCCCAGGCGTAATCACTGCTGTTCTTCTGAGTGCGGTCGTTTGTAATGCCTACTTTCAGATAAGGGTCTTCTTTGCCCCGGGTAAGTGCCCACCATCTTTTAAGGTCGTGGCTCAGAGTGCCTGTACCTACCTGGCCCAGCCGGTACAGTTTAGAAACATTCTCAGCTTTAATGACTACTTCTTTGTTCATCAATGGTTTTGGCAACCCGCCCTGATGAGCTAGCCAGGGAAGGAATAAATAATTAATTATATATCATAACAGAATGTTACAAAGATACAAAACTAGCGGTTATATGCTTTTTTCCTGGTGCTCGGCTTAATTGTTTTCCTTTACTTTTCCAGAAACACAAGTGAAATGCTGAATTTTCGTCGCAAGCTCAGCGATGCCACCTGTCTTGAATAGAAAAAGCCGCATCGGCTGATACGGCTTTCTTAAATATTATTGCTCAGAGTATTACTCTAACTTAAACACAATCGGCAGGGTGAAGTACACTTTAACCGGCTTGCCGTTTTGTTTGCCCGGTTTCCATTTTGGTGCATTCATAATTACCCTTTTTGCTTCCTCGTCGCAGCCGCCGCCAATACCGCGTACTACTGTTACGTCAGAAATGCCACCATCTTCGTTAACCACAAACTTAACAATTACACGGCCACTGATGTTGCTTTCGCGGGCTGCATCCGGATAGCGGAAAGTTTTTGCCAGATAACCATTCCAGTCATAGCCGCTCTCTGGCATCTGCTCCACATAAGTAAAGATGGTTGGTGGTGGTGGTGCAGCTACTACGCCGGTACCGGTACCTTTATCAACTATACCCGGATCAATACCGTTAGGGTCTCCTTTCTCATCTTTAGGGCCAGAAGCAGTTATTTCCTTTTGCGGAGGTGGTACTTCTTCTTCTTTTACTTCCTCATCTTTTTTAATAACCGGCGGTGTAAACTTCACCGTTGGTTTTACCGGAGGCGGAGGAGGCGGAGGAGGTGGCGGAGGTGGCTTTTTAGGGTCAATTGGCGGAGGTTCTGCTAGTGTCACCTGCTTCAGCATAGCCACTGGCTTTTTTTCAGGCTTGATGTTCATGTTTACAATCGCATAAACGCCTGCGGCCACCATAATGCCCAAAAGCAGTGTGAGTGACCGAACCACCCTTTTCGGATAGTTTTTGCGCAACTCATAGCCTCCGTAGGATTTGTTCC
The DNA here is from genome assembly GCA_900299255.1 of Sphingobacteriales bacterium. Taxonomy (GTDB): domain Bacteria; phylum Bacteroidota; class Bacteroidia; order Chitinophagales; family Chitinophagaceae; genus Nemorincola. The sequence continues at coordinate 1,839 of OMJB01000086.1, read as the reverse complement.
TTCCTTCGAAGATGATATCTATGTAGTCACTGGTTAGTATTTTATTAATATCCATCTAAATTCTTTTTAGCCTTAAGTACTGTTTACTTTTCAACTTATTGCCAGAATATCTGCTTTACCGATTATCTGGGTGTACCTGCACTTGCATCTTCAGTGGCTTTGATGAAACCCTGCTCGATGTCGGAAATGTCAATAATGGCGTACACTTTCACGTCATTGATGTTCATTTCATCCAGAATATTTACCAGATCGCTGTAAGTGGCGGTGGTATCTGGTTTTATCAGTACAGTAGTTTCGTCTTTTGGCCCCAGGGCTCCGGTACGTTTCATATCATCCACCATTTTCTTTTTGGCAATGATTTCGTCCCTGATACCCTTCTGAGGAGTAAAGTAGGTGATCTTCAGATCAGGTGCTTTTGACGGATCGTCGCCTATGCCCTCGTAATAATAGATACGGTGGTTTTTGCTCAGAAGAATGGTCAGCGCCACACTGTTCTTGATTTTGTTCTTTTCCTCTTCCTTCAGGTTTTGATCCTTGTAGGGCATGTTGATCTCCATCGTCTTAGGTTTAGCCAGCGTAGTGGTAAACATAAAGAATGTGATCAGCAGGAACCCAAGGTCCACCATTGGGGTAAGATCTATTCGTGTACTTAGTTTTTTACCTTTTTTAACTCCGGGGCCTTTCTTATGCCCCCCGCCGGAGGTATCTAATTCTGCCATAACACTAAATATTTTCCTTTTTTCTTAAACTAATGATTCATTACTTGGATGCACCACTCTTGCCTGCAGCCACATCGGCCGCAGCGGCAGTGCCCGGAGGTATACCTCTCAGGTTGGTGATCAGGTTGAACTTGAATATTTTGTAACCTTCCAGCGTTTTTACAATTTTCTGTACACTTGGGTAAGAAGCATCGCCATCTGCCTTGATACAGATCCTCACCTTCGGATTGGTTTCCCTGGAGCTCTTGATCCATGCAGCCAGTTCGTTGTTAGGATTGGCAACAGATGTGTCAGACGGGATACCCGGTGCATTCACATTCATTGCTTTCTTTTCCTCTGGTGTGGCAGCAAGGTACTGTTTGAGCGAACTGAAAGGAACACCAATAGATGCGTCTATCGCAAATGCTGTTTTTTCCTGTTCTGACAGTTTAAGGCCCTTATTGTAATCAATATCTTCAATCAGTGCTCTGCGCTTTACTTTGTTGTCTATAGCGAAAAAGATTCTTCCTTTAGTATCCACCGTTAGCAGCATAATATCTACATCAGGCAGCTGGATATCAGAGATGGAAGAAGGTGTTTTCACCACAACCGGCTCCTCCGGTTTGAACTTAGTGGCCAGCATAAAGAACGTAAGCAGCAGAAAAGCCACGTCACACATCGCCGTCATGTCGATGTGGGTACTCTTCCTGGGTAGTTTTACGTGAGGCATTGTATATTTTCTTCGACTGTTAAACTAATAAGATGGTGGATTGGTAAAAATCCACACATCTTTTTCGCATATTTATTTAAATCATTTCAACAGCTTGCCGGAATGCAGGATGTTATGCAATGAGCGCAGCCCAGAGCGTAATCAGCCCGCAGCACCCTTGCCAGCTTATTTGTAAGTAGCAGCGAAGCTCTGTGTAAGAGTGAAACCACTCTCGTCGATACCATAGGTAACACCATCAATAATAGTGGTGAAGAAGTTGTAAGCTATGATAGCGATAAATGAAGTACTGATACCGAGAGCGGTATTGATCAGAGCTTCAGAGATACCACCCGCAAGGGCCGCAGCATCAGGAGCACCAGCAGTGTTCATTGACTGGAATGAACGGATCATACCCAATACCGTACCAAACAG
>OMJB01000085.1 GCA_900299255.1 Sphingobacteriales bacterium | reverse complement strand
TGTACCTCTCTTTCTTTTCTTCTTTTAAAATAAAAAGCGTCTGCGCCCAGTACTGTGCCGGCATGTATAATCACATTATCGCCTATCACGCAGTGATCGTATATGGTAACATTTGGATGAATGAGGCAGTTCTTACCGATAGTTACATGGTTGCCCACAAATGCCCCCGGCTGTATGATAGTTCCCTCACCTATCACTGCGCTGTCACTGATCATTTTGGTGGCGGGCTCAAACGGCCTGAAACGGTTCGCGATCTTTACATAGGCGGTGAACGGATCAGATGTTACCAGCAGGGTTTTACCAGCCGGGCACTCTACCTCCTTGTTTATAATGATGATGGTTGCAGCAGAGTTGAGGCACTTATTATAGTATTTTTCAAAGTCCACAAACGAGATGTCTCCCGGTGTTACTTTATGTATCTCATTTATACCTGTTGCCATTTGCTCTTTGTCTCCAACAAGTTTTGCACCGGTATATTCCGACAGCCATTGCACAGAAACAGGTGTTTCAAACTTCATATATTTTCCGTTTACGGCAAAAATACAACTTTGGATGCGGGTTTCTGAAAATCAGGCATAAATCGCTTCTTTCCAGTAATTTCGGCCTTATATATAGCCTACTTTGAATTTCATCAACCTCAACGGAAAAATCACAGAACGCTCACTGGCCGGTTTACCAATCGACAATGGCGCATTCAGATATGGTTGTGGTTTGTTTGAAACCATGCTGGTGATGGGCGGCACCATTCAGCTCAGAGAGCTGCACTGGGAGCGGTTGTTCGATGGGCTGCGGCAGCTGTATTTTGAAGTACCCAAACTCCTTAACCCTTCCTGGCTCGAAAACGAAGTGATACGCACTGTACAAAAAAATCAGGGGGAGCAGCTGTGCCGGGTGAGGCTGCAGATGTTTGCCGCGGGTGGAGGGCTGTATGGGCTGGAAAGCAAATCACCTGGATTTGTGATTGAGTGTTTCCCGCTGGAGCCAGAAGCTGTACAGATCAATGAAAACGGCCTGCACGTTGGGGTGGCAGAAGGGTTGAATAAAAGCCCGGACTCCCTGAGCCAACTAAAATCTTGCAACGCCCTCATATACGCCATAGCAGCACGGCAGGCAAAAGCCCAAAAATGGAACGATGCGCTAATCTGCAACACACATGGCAATATTATTGAAAGCACAATCGCCAATATTTTCTGGATAAAAAATGGTGAGGTATTCACGCCGCCGCTCTCTGAGGGGTGCGTAGCTGGGGTGATGCGCCGCTACATACGCACCAAAATACCTGTGACCGAAAAAAAATTACTGCTTATAGACATTCTGGGTGCCGATGAAGTTTTTCTCACCAATGCTGTTAAGCGTATCAAGTGGGTACGCAGCTTTGGCGATGTAGTATATGGTGCCGGAAAATCGATCTCCCTATATAATAGTATTTTTGGTTAAGAACTCTTGCATGAAAAAAACACTCATACTGCTGTTATTGTCTGTCCTTTCCTTTTATGCGCAGGGGCAGCTCGGTTACGGGCCAGAACTGGGTGTGGGTATGAGCACATTTAAGTTTGCTGCACCTACCAGCCCCATTTTATATACTTCTTCGTCAGTAAGTTCTATACTTTCCGGCAAGTTGGGTTTTCTGATAGATGTACCACTGAGCAGGCATCTGTATTTTCAGAGCGGGTTGTATGTTTCGCGCAAAGGAGCCGAGCGCAGTTTTTCCTATCACTTCAACGATAGTTTTAGCGAGCAGGTACACCAGTCGGTTTACGCCAACTATTTTGATGTACCTATAGGCGTTGTGTTTAAAAAAGGGCTGCAGGGCAAAGGGCGCATTATGGCTGGCCTGGGTGGCCAGCCATCATACATCATCGGTGGCCGCACAATGCTCGATGACAGACTGGTGTTTGCAGGTGTAGATTCAAATACCAAAACCTACGGAAAAATAGAAACCGAAAAAACACTCCGTGGCTTTGATATAGCCCTGCTCGTTACATTGGGCTATGAGGCGGCAACGGGAATGTTTGTGCGGGCGTGGTACTCCAGCGGAGTCAACGACCTGGGTATAAGCTCCGAGATTATTAAAAACCGAACCTGGGGCCTCTCTGCCGGTTACATTTTTGGCAAGGGCCGCAACAGCAACAAAGATGTTGATGATTTGATTGATAATACGAAGTGAGGGCCTCTGTTAATAACTCGCTCTTTCCACTGTAAATCTTCCGCTCCACTCAACATAACTATTTTATCAACTTGTGTATAACGTTGTTATCCCACAATTTAATTTGTTACCCACACCCTTCTACGATATTCACCGCTGGTTTTTTACTCACAGGGTAGGTTATCCACAATCCACACTTTTTATGTGAGTTTGCATTGTTTGCTGCTTTTTGCGGTGTTAAGAATTCATTACCGTTTGTGGGTAAAACCAGAATCTGGTTTTTACAACAGGAATAACTTTTTTTAATCCCCAAATCCACACTCCTAATAGTAATGGGAAAAGTTTTTAAAAATTTTTAAAAAAGGTTATTAGGTGTGTGAATATGGGGACAACGTTGGTGAATTGATAAAAATGAGGGGAGTCATATGTGGTGTTGGTTTATTGGAGTAATTTTGTATAATATTTTATATGGAACTCAGTAAGTTAAAGGAAGCAGGTTTTTATGATGTAGCAATTGATCCGTCTTTGGATCTGTTTGCTGAAATAGAAAAACTGAAAAAAGAAAAAAAAGCCATTATACTCGCGCATTACTACCAGGAGCCAGACATACAGGATGTGGCCGATTTTATTGGCGATAGCCTGGGGCTGGCGCAGAAGGCAGAAAAAACAGATGCAGAGGTTATTGTTTTTGCAGGCGTGCATTTCATGGCCGAGACAGCCAAGATACTCAACCCCTCCAAGAAGGTGCTGCTGCCCGATCTGAGAGCAGGTTGCTCACTCAGCGATAGTTGCCCGCCGGCTTTGTTTAAATCTTTCACAGATAAGCATCCCGGGCATCTGGTAATATCGTATATCAATTGTTCGGCAGAGATTAAGGCACTCAGCGATATTATATGCACATCATCAAATGCGCAGCTGATAGTTGAGAGCCTTCCTAAAGATCAGAAAATTATATTTGCACCCGATAAAAATCTGGGTGCTTACATTAACAGGCAGACGGGCAGGGACATGGTATTATGGAACGGAGCCTGTATGGTACATGAGATATTTTCTTTAGAGAAGATCACAAAACTAAAAACAAGGCATCCACAGGCAAAATTGATTGCTCACCCCGAGTGTGAAGAAGCTGTTTTGCAGATAGCAGATTTTATTGGTTCTACCACTCAGTTGCTCAAATTTGTAGAAAAAAATGAGTTTGGCATGTTTATTGTTGCTACTGAGGCAGGGATATTGCACAAGATGCAGGAAGCAGCACCAGGTAAAACACTAATTGCGGCCCCACCCAATAATTCTTGTGCCTGTAACGATTGCCCTCATATGAAGCTGAATACTCTTGAGAAATTGTATTTATGTATGAAGTACGAGCAGCCCGAAATTTTGATGGATGAATCCCTTAGGTTAAGGGCAAAAAAACCGATAGATAAGATGCTTGAAATGAGCAGAAAGCTAGTATTGGCGGGATAAATATTAACAATAAAAATACAACTCTTTAAGGCTAATTTTTTTTTATTATACAGAATCTATTTAACTTAGCGTCAAAATTAAAATAATATATTTATGAAGCAATTTAACACTGTTAAGATTTTATTACTTTTCGTCTTTTTAGGCGTTGCAGGCTCTGTGATGGGGCAAACATTTCACCCTCTTGCATTCGATACTATACCACCGTATACAGGCCATGTTGCCAACTGGTATAAAGACTATGTAGGAGCTCGCCTGCTTGTTACCAACCCTAGTGCAGTTGCTGGTAGCAAAATTTTTACAATTACTAACGATGGCAGTGGTGGAGCTGGCCAGTGGGGTGCTCCTATTACTACACCAATAGTTAATAAGCCTGTTGTTATGGCTTTACCTGATTCATTTGCATGTAGCCCAATTACAAACTTCGCTGCTATGGCGGGTAACATCGCTCTGATATGGAGGGGCCCTATCGGTGGTGCTTGTGAGTTCGGTGCTAAGGCACTGGCAGCGCAGAATGCAGGCGCTGTGGCTTGTGTGCTGATTAATGAATATCCTGGCGAAGGCCCTGTAGGTATGGGTGCTGGTGCTTCTGGTGGTTCAGTAACAATTCCGGTTCTTATGATCGGTAACCTGGATGGTATCGCTATTTCTGCACAGTACCATTCAAATCCGGCAGGCACAGTTAGAATGTCACTTATTCCATGGGGCCAGGCTTATCAGAATGACCTCGGTTTCTGCCCAGGTGGTTTAAGTATCTGGCATGATTTTGCTATCCCTTCTATCATGTTGGGTGGCGAAAATCCACTGGCTTACAAATGTATTGATGGTGGTTTCATCGCTAACTTCGGTACCCACAACGCTACTAACGTTAAGTTGGTTTCTTCACAGTCGTTTACGCCTACTGGCGGTTCTGCAGGTGCTGTTCATAAAGACAGTATCTCTTTAGCTAGCTTCCCTGTTATAGACTCTATCTGGACTATGTTTGCACCTAACGAGTTTGACCTTACTTCTATTTCTACTACAGGCCGTTACGATCTGTCTTATACGATATCTTCTGACTCAACAGATCAGTTCCTGGCAGATAACACGTGGAACTATTCCTACTACGCTACAGATAGCATCTTCTGTAAAGGCCGTTATGATTTTGCAAATAAGCATCCTTTAACGTCTATGTACTACAGGCCTAATGGTAATTGCCTTTGGGGTACTCCTTACTATGTAACTAAAGGCGGTGATGCGTTTAAAGACGTTCAGTTCAGTATTGCTACCGGTATTGGTTTGTTGCCAGCTACTCAGCAGATGTTTTATGTATTCAAATGGGTAGATGGCACTTTTGGTGCTGGTTCTTCAAATAATTCTTTGGAAGGTGGCGAGTTACAGTTGGTAGGTTCTTGCTCAAGGACTTTTGATGGTATTGGTGATTCTTCTGACGAATACTACACAACCACTCTAATTACTGCTGATTCTAACAATACTGGTAACTATATTCCAGTTAAGATTGATTCAAACAGCTGGTACTATGTAGCTGCTGATATCACTCCTGCTTCTCCTACACAGGGTACTTTCCTGGGTGTTGATGGTGAGATAAACATGTTCCCACGTGTTTTCGGACGCAAGCACTTCCATAGTGAAAAAGAATTATATAACCCAGCTCTTGATACAAATAAAATTGACATGAGGTCTAGTTATCAGGATGCAACTTTCAATGATTTTGCGTTTGGCCTTAGCTTTAACGTTGACTCTGTAGTTTATCATAGGGAGCTTGGTATGATTCCAAACCTTGCTTTACGCATCATGCCTTACAGCACTACGCCTATTCATAATGCTGGTGTAAACAATACACCAACAGGTGCTGTGAAATTTGAAGTGTTCCCTAACCCGGCTACAGACGTAATCAATGTAAATATCGAACTCGCAGCAACAGCTAAGAGCGTGACTTACACTATTTTTGACGCACATGCACGTGTTGTTAGCAGAGAAACACACAACAATGTAATGAGTGAAACTTATTCTTACTCAACAAATAAATTAGCTTCAGGTGTTTACTACGTAATTGTAAACGCTGACGGAAAGCAGATGTACAGGACGGTTACTATTGCTAAATAAAAGTAGTTTATTTTAATTGTTGGAGAGCCGCTTTATGCGGCTCTCTTTTTTTGTGCTGCTTTTTATTGGTTAGCGTTCTTGTTTGCAGATACTCAGCCTCAAGGCAGATTATCTATGAAAGGTTGTACAAAGATATTTATTGGCCCATCGGGGTAAGGGTCCTGCAGCTTGTACGCGTTATTGTACGGATTGTTTTCTGTGTTGCAGTATGGTATTTTATTTGTTGCCTCGGTGTTGGGTATAGCGATTGGTCCTTCATTTGCACGTAGGCACCATAGGTTCTTATTTTGACGCCGTTTCTTTTCTTGATTGCCAGGCATCCTCACTTACGTTTTGTTGGGGCGTTGTTATGATGTTGTTCTATGGATGAATAGTTGCTTTTGGATACCGGATTTTTTTTGCTGGATACTTGTTTGTCATTTCCTGTAGGAGTCAAATAATGAACCGCTAAGCAATTTTGTTTAAATGATGAACGGAGAGTAGCATGGCAGCCCCGCCGAACCATGGCTTGCTGATATCTTAATCGGAGCTCAGTAGCATTTTTGATGTCAGTTCATTATAACATAGAATCGGTTAGCCTTCGATGTATGTGTCTGTCGACAGTATTTGTTACCGTATACTTGGTGTTTTACAAGTTTTTTTGGTATGGCAGCCATAAGAGCGTTTACTATTTGTTATTGCAGTAGTTTGGTTTCTTATCATTTTTTTATCATACCGATGTTTCACGTGGAACACAATGTTTTCTAAGGATTGTTAAGTTGTGCCGGCGGTCACAAGGTTGTTTATATTTAACCTTCCCTTCGTACCTTTGCCCACTATGTTTCCTGAATATGATGTAATTGTTGTTGGTGCCGGGCATGCTGGTTGTGAGGCAGCTGCGGCTGCAGCTAATATGGGTTCTAAAGTGCTTTTGGTGACAATGAACATGCAGACTATTGCACAGATGAGTTGTAACCCAGCAATGGGCGGAATTGCAAAAGGACAGATTGTTAGGGAGATTGATGCTCTGGGAGGCTATAGTGGTATTGTTAGTGACAGCAGCATGATTCAGTTTCGAATGCTGAATAAGTCCAAGGGGCCTGGTATGTGGAGCCCGCGGTCGCAAAATGACCGCATGCTATTTGCATCTGTGTGGCGAGATATGTTGGAAAACACGAAAAATGTGGATTTTTGGCAGGATATGGTGTCTGGATTAATTGTTTCACGTGGAACAATTAAGGGTATTGTAACCGGAATGGGACAGGAAATAAAAGGAAAATGCGTTGTTTTAACTAACGGAACCTTTCTGAATGGTGTTATTCATATCGGCGAAAAGCAGTTCGGTGGCGGTCGGATAGGAGAAAAAGGGGCAACGGGCATAACCGAGCAACTGGTTGAGTATGGATTTGAGAGCGCCAGGCTAAAAACAGGAACACCACCACGCATTGATGGGCGCAGCCTTGACTACTCTAAAATGGAAATCCAGAATGGTGACGATGAAGTAGTGGGGTTTTCTTACCTGCCCGTTAAGAAGATAAAACCGGTTGAACAAAGGTGTTGCTGGATATCCTATACCAGTCCTGAAGTTCACGACGTCCTTAAGACAGGTTTTGAGCAGTCTCCCATGTACCAGGGCAGAATTAAAGGCAGCGGCCCCAGATACTGCCCCAGTATTGAGGACAAGATCAGCAGATTTGCTGAGCGGGAGCGTCATCAGCTGTTTGTGGAACCCGAAGGCTGGAACACCGTGGAGATCTACGTAAATGGTTTCAGCACCTCCCTTCCTGAAGATGTGCAGTATAAAGCCCTGAAAATGGTACCCGGTTTTGAAAATTGTAAGTTTTTCAGACCCGGTTATGCCATAGAATATGATTATTTCCCACCCACACAGCTCAAATTTACGCTGGAAACCAAGCTGATCAGCAATTTATTCTTTGCCGGACAGATAAATGGCACTAC
>OMJB01000084.1 GCA_900299255.1 Sphingobacteriales bacterium | reverse complement strand
TGGCCTGCGCAAAATCAGACAGGTTGAATCTGCGGTCAATGGTATAAAGGTCGCCAGAGGTATTGCTTGAGTTGCTCCCAACAAAGCTATGGCTGCCAGGCAGGTGAATTTTATATTCGTATTCTTTGCCGCACAGCTGCATCTGCCTGAATACATCCGTGTATTTCAAACCGTTTATACAGAAAATAACTTCATTGACACCGGTTGTGTACAACAACTGTTTCATCTCGGAAATTGAACCCAGAGCGTCTTTCTTTTCTGCATACGGGCTTACCCTCCCTGAAAGTTCGGGCGCATAATGCACCTGCCTCAAAATTGCGGCCGTTTGTTTGTAGGCTTGCTCATCTGCTACAATAACAGCTTTCCGCGGAAGTTTGTCGTAAGGAATGAATTTCAGAATCCCCATCCTGTATAATATCTCATGCAAACCTAGCAGCAATACTGTGCCGCCAAAGCCTGTAAAGATGATGATGGCCCTGGAGTACCTGTATTCCGGAGGGAGCAGGCCATAGTAGGCCAGAATAGCTACAGTGCCTATCAGCATACCTCTTGTGACCTTAAGGGCTCGATAAGGCTGATCATAAACACCGTTTAAATACAGGGATGTAAGCCACAAAGCTATGTAAGCAGGGAAGGTAGCGTATACCGATGCCGGCGGAATCGGCATAATGTTCTTTACTTCGCGAACCCAAAAGTCTTTAATGCCCCATACAGTAAGCAGCAGAATCAGGGCATCAAACAAGGGCATATGTAGTGCTTTCAGGCCTCTCTTCAGCGTTCCTAGTATAGCCCGTAGTATAATTCCCACATTGATGAACAGCACAAACATTCCGGCTTCCTTTTTGGTATAGTGCTTTTTCACAAAGGTTACCAGTGCTTCGTTGAAAATCCTTACGTAGGACAGCGTCATTTTACGGGTACTCTCACCCTTATAATGTATCAGGTCGGCCTCAGGGAAGTACATGTTTTTATAGCCTGCCTTCTTGATGCGGTACGAAAGGTCCACATCCTCACAGTACATAAAATAATCTTCGTCAAATGGCCCGCCGGCCTCGTCCATTGCTTTTTTTCGTACGAGCATACAACAGCCTGAAAGTACATCTACCTCGGCAGTTTCCCGTTCACCCACATGAACTGCGTAATACTTATTGAAATACGGAGACTTGCTGAATAGTTTATTAATTCCAGTAGTCTTAAATATGGCTACAGAAAGCGATGGAAATGACTTCTTAGCATCAGGAGCAAATTCACCCTTGCCATCAATCAGCCTTGGGCCTACCGCGCCGGCCACAGGATGGGTATCCATATAGCTGATTGTCTTATGCAGGAAATCTTCTGGCATTACGGTGTCCGGGTTCAGAAACAGTACGTATTCACCCTTGGCCACTGAAACACCCTGGTTATTAGCTTTAGAGAAACCTTTGTTATCCTTGTTCTCAATCAGCTTCACAGTAGGGAAGTGTTCCCTGAGCATTGCGCAACTGCTGTCTTCGGAGTTATTGTCAACTACAATTACCTCTGCGCCTATACCTTCAGCAGCCCTTAATACGGAATGCAGGCATACTTCGAGAAAGTACTTAACATTATAGTTAACAATAATAACTGAGAGTTTCATTCACTTCTATAAACGCGGTGGCGAAGATAAGTTTCGCTGCGTTATTAACGAAAAAGCTAACTATACATTGTACTGAAGCCCAATATTATTTTTGAGTTAATAACGGCTGTCCAGTTACTTAGTCAAATAATATATTTTTGTGATCCATTTACTGCTGTCTGGCGTGTCGTGAGGCCCTGTAATATACTCCTCTATTACGAATGTGCTGGTTTTGCCTTTAGCAGCAACTTCCCTCGCCAATGCGTTGTGGTACTTCATAGAAGCAGAGTAGCCGCCCATTTGGACTGCCATGAAGGCTCTTGCCGAATCGACAAAGAAAAAATTACAGCCCAGCATTTTGCTGGTGCTGTCTGTGACCGGAAAGGCGGCGGCCAGATCGGAAGACTTCGCGACCGTATCCCAGGTGTAAAATATACCAACGCCCGGGCCGGATATTTTGTCACTCATTCCTTTGCCAAGTTCGGGATAAGTATCTGCAAAAAAACGGCCTATGTCATTCCAGCCAACTGTCTTGCGCATTCCTTCATAAATATGCGCCGGAAAACTGATTTCTTTTATCGCTATTTTGGGTTCTTCTATGTGATGCGTTTTCGTAATTCCTTTCAATTTAGCCAGGCCCTCTTCAAAAGAACCACCCAGCATTTTTTCCATATTCATAAACGGGAAAAGCTGCAGCGCATTAAAGGGAAAAGAACATACAGTAGTCAGGAGCCAGGTAACTTTCACCTGCCCAAGAGTATCTTTCACAATAATTTTTCCATCAGCAGTGCCTTTCATTGGGCGCTCAAAATCTATGTGATAGTCCATTGTAGTGCCGGAAACGCCACGGTTATACATGGTTCCCATACCGGCATCATTGTTCTTACTGTCCCATGTATAGAAACTGCCATTCATACCGTCTACACCATCGTAGGTAATTTTCATGGTGGTATCTATTGCATGAAATGGGCTCCATCTGGGCCAGTTCTTAAATAGTACTATCTGCTCAAAAACCTCCTCTTTTGATGCCCCGACTAAAATACTGCGTGTAACAGTTACCTTGTTTGGCAACACCATGCCGGCAATAAGTATTCCGGCTCCCAAAATGATGATCAGTACAAGAATAAAAACAACAACTTTCTTCATTGAGCGGATTTTGCCCTAAAAGTATTAAAAAGCCACAAAACTGATTAACTAAATCAAAGTACCTTTGCATGATGAAAAATTTGCGTGAAATATCGCTGCCTGAGCTGGAAGGAATGATGGCTGCATTAGGAGAGCCTAAATTCAGAGCAGCACAAATTCATGACTGGGTGTGGCAGAAATTTGCTGCCGATATTAATGATATGACCAATCTCTCCAAAGCCCTGCGTGAAAAACTGGCTCAGGAGTTCTTTATCCCAAAGGTAAAGATGCACCACAGCCAGTACAGCAGCGATGGTACAATCAAGAACCGTTTGCAACTACACGATGGTTATTTTGTGGAAAGCGTACTGATCCCTACCGAGAAACGACTGACAGCATGTGTATCATCACAGGTGGGTTGCTCACTATCATGCAAATTCTGCGCCACGGGCTTTATGGAACGTAAACGTAACCTGGATTTTGATGAGATAGTAGACGAGGTAACACTGCTCAATGAACTGGCGCAGAAACATTACGGGAAGAACTTATCGAATATTGTTTTTATGGGTATGGGCGAGCCATTGCTCAACTATAAAAATATGATGATGGCGATTGACAAGATCACATCGCCAGATGGGTTGGGCATGAGCCCAAGGCGCATAACAGTATCTACGGCAGGGGTGGCGAAAATGATCAGGCAGCTTGCCGACGATAATGTGAAATTCAAACTGGCATTGTCGCTGCATGCCGCTACCGATGCAAAGAGAAACGAGATTATGGCCATAAATGAAACCAATAATCTCGCCACGCTTATAGATGCACTGAACTACTTTTATAAGGCGACCGGAAACGAAATTACATTTGAGTACATACTATTCAAAAAGTTTAACGACAGCGAAATAGATGCAGACGATCTGATACGGTTATACCGTAAAGTACCTGCTGATCTTATAAACATAATCGAATACAACCCGATAGATGCCGCGAAATTTGAAAAGCCGGATGAAGAAACTACCGAGGCATTTATGAAACATCTCACTGCCCATAAAGTTAATGTGCGCCTGCGCCGCAGCAGAGGTAAAGATATTGATGCTGCATGTGGGCAACTGGCAAATGTAGGTACCGAAAAACCGTAAACAGCTTTTCCATTGCTGTAAATTGGAGTTGCTTAAATAATAGCAGGACAAATCGCTTCTCAATCTGATGTTGTAGTATGAGAAGAAAAAATGTTTAACTTTAACTATGGAAGTAAACGAGCCGGCTGCCTCGTACCAAAGACAGAACTACTCTATTGAGGAGTACCTGCAATTAGAAAATGCGGGCATAGAAAAACATGAGTACTACAAGGGGGAGATTTTTGCGATGTCAGGCGCAAGGCTGGATCATATTATTGTGACAGGAAATTTGTTTGCAGGCTTATGGAACAGACTAAAGGGGAAGCCTTGCAGGCCGTTCAATAGCGACATAAGAATTCACATCGAGAAGAACACCCTGTTTACCTATCCTGATGTTTCTGTTATATGCGGGGAACCTAAAAGCCTGAATGATGATGGCATAAACTTCCTTAACCCGGTGGTACTTATTGAAGTACTATCGCCATCCACCAGAAGTTATGACCGTGAGGGAAAATTCAAGTTATACCGTGACATCCCTTCGCTGAAACAGTATATCATTGTTGATCCGGGCATCGTAAATGTTGAATCATATTTCGTTAACACTCAAGACAACTGGGAACTTATTGAATATAAGGATGCAGCTGCTGTACTACAGTTACCTGAGATAGGCGTGGAAATACCTCTTAACGAAATTTATGAAGGAATAGAGATATAAATGCAGGTATTTACTTAATGGTGAAATAGTACGCACAAGTTAGCCTGGTTGTTTAAGAAGTGTTCTACAGTTATTATCACGTTATTTTTTGAAATTGAAATTACTGCATGAAACTCAGAATATTTCAGATTGATGCATTTACTGATAAGTTGTTTGGAGGTAATCCGGCAGCGGTGATACCTCTTGACGAATGGATAGATGAAAGTCTGATGCAGCAGATTGCGGCCGAAAATAATCTTGCTGAGACGGCGTTTTTTGTAAATAAGAACGGTTGTTTCGAAATCAGATGGTTTACACCGGCAGTTGAGGTAGACCTTTGCGGGCATGCTACGCTGGCAGCAGCGCATGTGTTGTTCAATCTTCTGAATTATATTTCCGATGAGATAATATTTATATCGCATCGTAGCGGTATACTTAAGGTGACAAAAGAAGGTAAACACCTGAAACTTGATTTTCCGGCTGACGTGTATGAGAGAATCGAAGCGCCGCAATTATTGATCGATGGTTTGGGATTGATTCCACTTGTAACCTTCAATGGGAAAACTGATCTTATGGCCGTGCTGGCCTCACAAATAGAAGTGGAGCAGTTGACTCCTGATTTCAAAAAGCTGGCAGATCTTGGGGGCAGGGGAGTGATAGCGACGGCTAAAGGAGATGCTATAGATTTTGTATCTCGTTTTTTCGCGCCTCAGTCTGGCATAGACGAAGATCCGGTAACAGGGTCGGCACATACCACACTGACACCTTACTGGGCAAAAATACTCGGCAAATCCACCTTGTTAGCCATACAGGTTTCAGCACGAAAAGGCTATTTAGATTGCACCCTGGTAGGTGACAGAGTAGAGATAAGCGGAAACGCTATCACGTACCTTACAGGTGAAATAACTGTCTGATGAAAGTTTGCCCGAAAAAAAGATCAGGGCAGTTTATAGGAGTCAGAGGAATCAATGTAGTTTTACTTCATGCCGGCAAAAAAGTACAAGGAAAGTAAAATAAAGCGTTTCATAAAGATGCTTGGCCCGGGCCTCATTACCGGGGCAAGTGACGATGACCCATCTGGTATTACAACATATACCCAGGCAGGAGCTCAGTTTGGGTATTCAACTCTCTGGACTGCCTGGATTACTTTTCCGCTGATGGCTTCAATACAGGAGATGTGTGCCAGAATAGGGCTGGCAACTGCACACGGGCTTACAAGCATCCTGAAAACGCACTATCCCAAATGGGTGTTGTACCTGATGGTGTTGTTTGGATTTCCAGCCATAGTAATGAATATTGGTGCCGATATAGCAGGTATGGGTGCCGTAGCCAATCTGATATTTCCCAAAATAGATGCATCTTATTTCAGTGTATTGTTTACGCTGATATTGTTGTTTTGTATTGTTGTTTTTCCCTACCGCAAAATTGCGAGTATACTAAAATATCTGGCGCTGGTACTGATGGTATACCTGATTGTTCCGTTTTTTGTACACAACGATGTGCTGAGCGTTATCAAATCGGCAATCGTACCGCATGTAGAGTTAAACAAACAGTTTCTGGGTGTGCTTGTTGGTATTCTAGGCACAACTATTTCTCCGTACCTGTTTTTCTGGCAAACAGACATGGAAGTAGAGGAGATAAAAGACCAACAGAAGAAACATAATGAAAGAATCGTTGTAAGTAACCGTGCATTCAGTAATATGAAAACGGATATTAATTTCGGTATGGGGTATTCTATCATTGTAATGTTCTTTATCATGCTGACCGCGGGTTCTGTGCTGGGTGCCAGTGGCATACACAATATTGAGACAGTACAGCAGGCCGCCGAAGCGCTCAGGCCACTGGCTGGTGATTTTGCCTATTATTTATTTGCGATTGTTGTTATTGGTACAGGCTTTCTGGCAATTCCGGTGCTAACGGGGTCGTTGTCCTATATTTTCTCAGAGGCTTTTGACCTGGAAATGGGCCTCGATAAAAAGTTTTTTGAAGCAAAAGGATTTTACATCATCATAGCGATTTCATTGATTGTCGGGCTTTCTTTGAATTATATTGGAATCAGCCCAGTAAATACGCTATTGTATTCAGCTATTTTGTATGGTATCACAGCACCGGTTATAATCGCAATCATTTTGCATATTTGCAATAACCGGAAAATAATGGGAAAGCACAGCAATAACATGAAGACAAATATTTTAGGTGGCATTGCACTCGTATTGATGTCTGTATCTGCAATTGCACTATTGTATTTTCAATTCTTTAGTTAGGAATCTACCAAACTATTGCCCATTATTAACCAATTAATTTTATTTTTACCCAAACTGTAACTATCAAAAACGATCGGGTAATAGGGCTGGATATTGTGCGGGCTGCCTCCATACTGGCGGTTGTTTTTGGCCATTCGTTCGGGCTTTTTGAGGCAGTTGGCCATCTGCCGATACTGGGTAAGGTTTCACCAGAGTTATCTGAACATATACTCAATTTTGGTGTTTTTGGGGTAGAACTTTTTTTTGTTTTAAGCGGATTCCTGATAGGCGGTATTCTAATCAGAACATTTGTTCAGGCAAATGAATTCACGTTTTCAGACGTTCGGAATTTCTGGATCAGAAGGTGGTTCAGAACTATACCCAACTACTGGCTGGTACTCACTACCAGTTTTGTAGTGTTTCAATATATGAAGTTCGACCCATTTCAGCTTCCCTACCTGAAAGGGTATGTTTTCATGCAGAATCTGCGGCACCCTAATATTCTCAATTCATTTCCTGAGGGCTGGAGCCTGGCAGTTGAGGAGTGGTTTTATCTCACATTGCCTGTTGTGATGTATCTATGTGCAAAAGTTTTCAGGCCTGTGAACAAGCCACATTTCTTGTTCAAGGTTTTTCTGGGATATTTATTGGTTTTCCTGCTGATCAGGTTCTTCAATGCGTTCAATCCGTTGAATGGGCGAGACCCGGATGAAGGAATCCGTAAAGTTGTGTTTTTTCGGCTTGATGCTGTTATGTATGGAGTGTTGTTTGCCTGGCTTAACTACTTCAGGCCCATGGTTGTGGAAAAAATCAGGTTGAAATTGCTTTTTACAGGCGTATTACTGTTTAGTGTACTGTTCTATTTGTGCATGCATTACCGCCTTGTTTTCATAGTTCAGGCTGATCCCGTAATTCGTTTTCTCAACAATGCATTTCTATATTTTCTTGTCCCGCTGTCTTTTTCTTTTTTGCTTCCTTATTTCAACAGTATCAAAACTTCGGGTAATCATTTGACCGCCGCAGTAGTGCAGCATATCAGCAAGATATCCTATTCCGTATATCTGCTTCATTTTTCTATTGTTTACCGCCCTTTTTTTATGACCCTGCACCCGGCCTCATTCAAAAGTGCTGTGCTGTATTATTTGTTGTATTGGGTAGTTGTCTTTGGCCTGGCAAGTGTTGTTTACCGGTTTTTTGAGTACCCGGTTATGGCCTTGCGGGACCGGTTTACGCCCAGAAACATGTAATCAGCAGAGGCCCATTACTGGCCACCGCCTCCACTTTTTGCTGCATTGTAGTATTTCTGCGCGGTAGCCTGGTCTCCTTTCTTGTTATAAATATATGCGAGTGCCATGTAGCCCTGCGGTGTGAGCTGAGGCTCCATCTCTATCGCATGTTTCACATTATCTATTGCCATAGCAAAATTTCCCAAACCTGCCTGAGCCTTGCCTAAACCAAGATAGGCTTCAGCCATCTCAGCGTTTTCTTCAATCAGGTCACCATATATTTTAGAAGCCTTGTTGAAATCACCACCCTGCATTGCAATCTCTCCTGCGATATTTGCTGTCTGGATATCTACAGATGAAATAGCCATGGCTTTATCAATTGCCTGTTGTGCCTCAGGCATCCTACCCATATTACGGTAAATCAAAGCCATGTAATTCCAGATTTCCAGGTCATCAGGATATTTGGTTACAGCTTTGTTGAAATACTCCAGTGCTTTTGGCAAATCGTTTTGCTGCATGGCTGTGTAGCCTTTGAAACCATTTCTTTCTGGGTCGTTTTTCAATACAGTACAAAGCGGCACACCATCGGCTTTTACTACATGGATTGCCATAGACGATGGGAAATAGCCATGCTGGAGTTGTTCTCTGTCGAGGAAACGCCCATAATAGATAGCATAATTCCATTCTTTCTGGTTTTTCTGGTAAAAACGGCTGTACATGGGGCGAAAAGGGACTGGTGATACTTTTGCATATTCTACCAGCGGCTCAGCGCAGTTAGATGCCACAATAGCTGATTCTTTCGATTTGCTAAGTTCGTTAGCTACCAGCCATTTGTAGCCCTGCATTATAGAGTTCATGTAGTAGTCAGTTTCATAAATGCCATAAGCATTTTTGATCCCTCCTTCAATTTCATTGAAATAAACATATTCATTCGGGTGGTTGGCAAACATAAACCGTGCGGGAAGCGCAACCAAAAATATTACCAGGCTTGCAAACGCATAGCGCACAGCATTGTTCCTGATTACATCAAATACATAAATGAAAAACATGGTGCAGATGATAATCATGGGTGGTACTGTAAATAATGTATGCCTTAGGCCGTCATATAGCGTAGACTTATTGTAAACGATGTAAATCAGGGGAAATAGGGCTGTAAATGCTATCATCCATAGGTATTTGTTGTTGAATTTTTTGCTTATATTTATAATGAGTAATGTTCCCGCAATAAAGCCAAGTAAAAGGTACAGTGGATGGCCAATTGAAAGCCATTTGGGCAGATAGTACCCTGGCAACTGGCTGGTGTCAATTCGATGTCCTTCAAATATCATTTTGATGTTGATAGGGTAGCTCGACATGATCTTAAGTGCCTCAAGGGGGTGGGAAAGCGGTGCTTCAAGTGCATATGGCCACCATAAAATTGCACCAAAATAACCGCAAAGCCCGGCAACTACCAGGTGTTTGATACTGGTGGATAGCTTACCGTCTTTAAACATCTTCTTTTGCCATACCACAACTGCGTAAAATAAACCCAGGTATGCTACCAGCAGCAAGCCACCAATCCTGATGCTCAGGCACAATGCAATGGCAAAGCCCATGAATAAGGTGTGTTTCCAGTTTAGATTTTCAATATTCTTGAGCCAGCGGTACATAGCGTAGACTGCAAGTATATAGCCTGCGGCAAACGGAATGTCTTTAGGATTGTTGAAAGATTCACCGAAGAACCTAGGTATAAAAAACAGAAGGATTACAGAAATTATCCCAGCACGCCATCCACCTAATTCTCTTGCAAAAAGCCCTGTCGCGAGAAACGCAAGAAAACCGAAAACCATTACCCAGTAATGCCTGAATAAAAATTCATCTTTAGGGTGCAGGACACTGATCATCATACTGGCAGCTCCGTCAAAAAAGCCTCCATACAGGGTCTGGGTATTTTCCAGCAATTTACCTGTAACTACGGTTTTATCAGCGCCAAAAGTACTAAGGTATGCCCAAACAGCTTTACCATAATTGTGTTGTGATACATCGTCACCCGTGATGCCGTACTGGGGGGTATACAGCACCATTAAAATAAAAATGGCACCCAGCAGCATCCAGAAAATTTTCTTCAGTATATCATCAGAAAGATTCAAGTTCATTGTTAGAATATTTCTGCGAATATACCATCCTTCCCGAAAATAGTTTAGCGCTATGCTAACTAGTTAATATTTGCGGCAAGTATAACTCCGGCCTAATATCAGGCGCTGTTTATATAAAACCAGTAGAAGAATTTCAATCTATTAATATTCAATTAGCCTGTTTAGAAAATTCAATTATCACTAATACACAGTTGAAAACAGTAATAGTTCTTTTCTGGTTGATCTAAATAATAAGAATTAAACAAAAGATTTATATCCATTGTTTGAATCCCGGCAATATTAATCTACTTTTGTTTCATGAGAAGTATTCTTAAATTAATTGTTGCGCTTTTTTTTGTTTTGCCAAAAGCGATTTATTTGCACAGATTATTGCGCCTGACACAGTATGTTTAGGAACACCTATTAACTTTACAACACCCAGGTATGGTGTAACCTATTCCTGGGATTTCGACAGTATAAATGTAATGCAGGCAGTAACACCCTTGTCTACACTTTACAGTGGGTCGCCACTAAATGTTTGCGGTACTGGTTGCATGGCAAATGACGGCGGTAATTTTTACTTCTTTGTTCCCAATTATGTTACTCAGGATATTATCAGGTTTAGTTTTGGCAGCAGTATCCGAAATACGCCAGTCGTTACAAATATGGGTGCTTTCGGCCTTACAGCGGGAAGTTTGCCAGCTCTTGATATTGTAAAGGACAGTGCAACAAACCAGTGGTATGGAATTGCTGCTAATTACGGCCAATTGCTTATTCTTAGCTTTGGTTCATCACTTTCAAACACTCCGGTTAGTATTGTTCGAACCATGTCTGCGGTGCAGTGGGGGCATGAAGTTAAATTAATGCGGTATGGCGGTAACTGGATCGCTTTTCTCGGTAACCGCAATACGAATATGGTGCGTTTTGATTTTGGTTCATCGCCCACAAACATGCCGACTGTGACGAATATACCTAATGTTGGCGGATTGAGCACCCCTTGCAGTTTCGCAATTTATCAGCAGAGTGGTAACTGGTATATGCTTATTCCAAGCCTGATAAGTGGCAATCTTACTCGCTACGAATTCGGGCGTAATTTATTAAACAATTCACCAGTAGGTGTTTCGCTTGGCAACCCCGGCGGCTTGTTCAGGATACCTAGGCCAATCAATTTATTTAGTGATTGTCAGAATAATCTTATAGCATACGTGGGCAATGAAGCTGGCGATCTTATTAAGCTTAATTTTGGAGGCAGCATTACAAACGTTCCAACGCCAACATACCTTGGGCCTACCGGCATCGCTCATTTTGGTGGAACCTCGCCCTGCAGTTATGCTGACTCTTTTGCGCTGATTTGCCCGGATGCGACTCTCAACAAAATCTGGATGTATAATCCTCTTCATTTCACGCCTCCTACCTACATCAATTATTACAACCCAATCAATCCTATACGTACACCACACCGGGCCTTCATCATGTAAGCTTGTTTTGCGATATGGCTTACTGCACAGGCCCATCTGTGTACTGCAAAGATGTTTTTGTAACAACCGGGAGGGGTGCCTACAGCAGGCGAGATACCGTGATATGTTCAGGTTCTACGTTCACTTTATCATCCGATACTACTGGTACCTACCTTTGGAGTACAGGCGCAACAACTGCAGCTATTACTGCAAGTGCAACCGGTACCTATTGGGTGAAAACACTTACAAGCCCATGCACATTTCAGGTAGATACAATTGTAGTTACTAGATCACTGAATCTTCAGCTAGGAAATGATACATCCATTTGTGCAGGCAACAGCATTATTCTGAACCCTGTAGTGCCTTTGGGTTCAGTTTTAAACTGGAGTACGGGGGCATCAAGCCCCTCAATTGTTGTAAATTCAACTGAAACTTATTGGTTAAAAGCCACTTCAGGCGCCTGTTCGTCAACAGATACCATACATATTGTTGTTAGCCCGAAACCGCCGGTTCATCTTGGGCCTGACATTGATATCTGTGACGGAGTGCCAACGACTATCAGTTCGTTTGATACTTACGTAGCACCACTATACCTATGGAGTACGGGTAACAACACTCGATCAATCAACCCGTCAACTAGCGGTACATTCTGGTTGCAAGTAACAGTTGCGGGTTGCTCTGGTGGAGACACTATAAATGTGAACCTCAAACCAAAGCCACATGTTTCTCTAGGAAGTGATATTAATTTTTGCGCTGGTGAAAGCGCTGTTTTGAGTCCAGCCGGACCTTCTAGCAGGCATTTTCTATGGAGCACCGGCTCTACAAGTTCTTCTATCACTGTCACGTCAACCGGAGCTTACTGGGTAAAGGTTGACAGTGCAGGATGCAGCGGGTCAGACACAGTAAATGTAGCCGTTACACCTATACCGGTTGTTGATTTAGGCCCTGATCAAAATGTATGCATGGGAATTCCAGTGGTATTTAAATCACTTAAAACTTATACAACACCAGTTTACCTTTGGAGTACCACCAGCACATCACCTGAAATTACAGTTGGAAGTTCAGGTAAATATTGGCTTTCGGTTTCGGTTAATGGCTGTACAGGTAGCGATACCGTAAATTTGTCTGTAAAACCAGTTCCGAATGCCTCTTTGGGGAATGATACTGTGATTTGCCCCGGAAATTACGTAACGCTTTCGGCGCCTGAGCCTCCCGGAACGGCATATCTGTGGAGTACCGGAAGTACTGCATCTGAAATACTGGTTAGTACAACTGGTGTATATTCGCTGACAGTCATTTTAAATGGCTGTACTTCTTCAGATTTTATCAATGTGACGGTTGACAGCAATGCATTTAGAAAAATAGGCCTGGGGCCAGACACAAGTTTATGCCTTGGCGAGGCCTTGATTCTGACAGTATCGGATAATAGCGCATTATGGAGTAATAACACTACCGGTAATATTTTAAAAGTGGAGTATCCGGGTATATATTGGGTTAAGATTATCGAAAATTGTGGAATTGTGAGCGATTCAATTATTGTTGATTATCATTTATGCGATATTGCTTTTCCATCAGCTTTTACTCCTAACGGAGATGGAAAGAATGATTTGATAGGTGTGGTAGGCACTTTGAAGTACTATCACGATTTTTCGTTGAATATTTACAACCGTTGGGGTGAAAGAGTATTTTACACAGAAGATATTTATGCTGGCTGGGACGGTGTATATAACGGCGTTAAACAGGACCTGGGCACTTATTACTACATGGTTTCATACTCTTTTGAAGGAAAAAAACACATATTGAAAGGGGATTTTTCGCTGATCAGATAGTTAGGTTTGCCTTTGTTTTTAATGATATAATCTGGACATCATTTTAAAAACGGTTGTTGCATCTGGTATATGTCCCTAAATATACTTGATTGAGAAAATGATTTAAACTCTGCTACAAAACCAAATAGAGTATCGTACCATAAAATCCTTATTTTTATCCCCTAAATGTTTTTCATTTTATGAAGAGAGAAATTACCAATGCGGTTCGGTATCTTATGGATAACTGGCTGCCGCCGGTAATCAGGGACAATAAATACTTCATGTATCCTGTGTTTTATTATTGGTTTAATGGCAAGAACATTGCCCGGATAATGAATTTTAAGAAGGATGTTTTTTACATGAGCAATGAAGAGTATACGCACTTGTATGAGACAATAGAAACCCGCTCAAAAGGCAGGCCAACTGATATGAACAATGCCAGTATTGAGTATATCACATCGCATGCTGATAAGTCGGCGGAAACAATGCTGGATGTAGGTTCGGGGCGTGGTTATTTTCTAAATGTTATGGCTGAACGCACTTCCTACAAACTCACCGGAACCGATATTTATGATAACATTCCTGGGCTGAAGGCAAATTATGTTAAAGGCTATGTTGAGAAACTTCCGTTTCCTGACAAGTCATTTGACATTGTTGTATGCTCTCACACTGTGGAGCATATCATCAATCTGAAGCAGGCTATGGACGAATTAAAGAGGGTAGCGCGTAAACAGCTGATAATTGTTACTCCATGCCAGAAATATAATTTTTACACCCTTGACCTGCATGTCAATTTTTTCCCGACAAAGGAAATGCTTAACCGTGAAATTGGTATGGCTGATTTCGAATGCACCAATATTCAGGGCGATTGGGTATACATTGGCAGAATCAGTAACTAACGTTCGCCGCTTATAGTTACATTTACCGGTTAACTGTAGTATTGGTGTTCAGGCCTGATTATTCGAATAACTTTCTGTGGCTATCTGTGTGCAGTTTTTCAAATTCTTCGGTATAAGTAAGAATTTTATCGCTGGTAGGCTGCTTGCCTTCCAGTACATACGCACTTATTTCATCCAGATAATCCATTAAGTCATACTTTTTAAGGGCATAAACATTGACTTTAGGTTTTTTGCCGGTAACGTATGTAGTAAAAGGCCGGATATTCTTTGTCACAGCACTGCCCATTGCCACCATCGAAAAATGCCCGATTACAGAAAACTGATGGACAGATGCACCCATACCTATGTTTGCTGCCTTTAGGAAAGTTGTAATCCCCCCAAATACACACATGGGTGTTACCACAACCCCATCGTGCAGAATAGCGTCGTGTGGGATATGTACACTTTGCATCAGAAAAATATTACTTCCAAGTTTTGTAATGTCGCGGTAGCAGGGTTTCTGAATAGCGGTAAACTCGCGGATGATGTTGTTATCGCCTATTTCAATGTAGCAATTCGAACTGTCATAACGTGGATTCCTTGTATCCTGGCCAGGGGAGCCGATAACAACATTAGGCCCGATAATATTGTTATTGCCAATTTTGGCTGGCCCTTTTATTATGCAATATTCTTTGATCTCGTTACCGTCACCTAATTCCACATTCGGATCTATGATACTGGTGGGATGTATTATATTCATAACTGATGATTTATTTTCTGTTTTTCTTTTTAAATCTCCGCATAATCAAAACCAGCTGCCATGTATCCATGATAGCTTTCTTCACAATGGCAGCTGAAGCGCCTCTGCTCTGGCCATATACTCTCGGTAGGTATTGGGATTCTACTTCAATTACCTGATTGCCTAAAAACAACAACTTTGCACAAATTTCACTTTCTACCAATGAACTGGTCAGTTCTAGCTGAAGCTGGTCAAGGTCTGCTTTCTTCAGGACTTTAGTCCAGTTTACATCTTTCAGATTCATGCCGACAAAAACTTTGTTCAGTTTTTTATTGAACAGCGAAAGGATGTTGCGGAAAAGGCTGTATGATGTGTTTTCCTTCCGGTAAAATGAAATAAAATGCCCTTTTGCCAGCTCAGGAAAAGGAAGGTATTCCCTTACATCAAACTGGCCGTCGCCCGGTATAATGCCTACATTTTCGTTTCTGGCATTACTGTAAACAGAGCGCAATGCTCCTCCGATTCCAAGATTCGTTTCATGAAGTACAGTTCTAACCTCCGGGTATTTTTTCGCCAGTTCAATTGCATTTTCGCGCGAACCGTCGGTACTGCAATCATCAACAATAATAATCTCAAAGGTGTTAGTGAGCTGCTGCAGCACATCACGTAGCTGTGCCACAAGAGGCTCCAGGGTCCGGGACTCATTATAACACAATATACCTACCGACCATGTCTGCATGAGCTAAATATTAGTAACCGTTAAGTACAGCAATTACCTTGTCTGCTTCTTCGTCTGTCAGCTCAGCAAACATAGGCAATGATACGCAATGGTTTGCAAGATATTCAGCATTCGGAAAATCTCCCTGTTTATAACCCAGGTCGGCATATGCCTTCTGCAGGTGGCATGGAACAGGGTAGTGGAAGGCCGCAACAATATCGTTCTTAGCCAGATAGTCTACAAAACCGTTTTTGTCTTCAACCGTTACTACAAACAAATGATAGATGCCGTCTGCCCATTCAGGCTGTGCCTGCATTTTAATTTTGTCATTCTTTACCAGCGACTGGTACTTCTTGGCAATAGCCCTGCGGCGGTTGTTCCACTCGTTCAGGTATTGCAGCTTCACGCTTAGTGATGCCCCTTCCAGCCCGCCCATGCGCATATTGTACCCAATCTCATCATGGTAGTACCTCACTACCGACCCATGATTCCTCAGGCTCCTGATATGTGTGTTGTATTCGGCATTGTTGGTGGTGATACCCCCGGCTTCGCCGCAGGCGCCCAGGTTTTTACCCGGATAAAAGCTGAAACAGGCCATTTCACCAAAACCACCTACCACGTTGTTTTTATACCTTGCCCCCTGTGCCTGTGCCGCATCTTCAATCATAAATAGCTTGTGCTTATCTGCAATAGCTTTTACCGCATCAATATCAAAAGGCTGCCCATAAAGGTGCACACCTATAATAGCTTTTGTCTTAGGGGTAATCGCCGCTTCAATTTTAGACGGGTCAATTTCCCAGGTATCTGCTGTGCAGTCCACAAACACCGGCGTAGCTCCGGCATGCGATACGCCCCATGCGGTAGCTATGAATGTGTTAGCCGGCACAATCACTTCATCGCCGGCACCAATGCCAAGGGCCAGCATGGCCAGATGTAGGGCTGTGGTTCCGTTGTTAACACCGATCGCATATTCGGTGTCGCAGAAATTGGCAAACTCATTTTCAAATTTCTCTACAAAGGGGCCTCCGGAAAATGCAGTGTTTTCATATACTTTCTCAAAAGCCTCAAAAATCTCTGCTTTTATTTTCTGGTGCTGCCGTTTCAGGTCAAGGCAATGAATCTGTGCCATACTGGGTTGTTGAATGTTTATGGATTATTCTGGTATAATTAATTAATCAAATTTTATTGCTACTTCTTTTCCTTTGTTCTTTATTGACTCCTGAGCCGCTTCGAGCACTTTTACTACCTCCAGGCCCACACGCCAGTCCGACACAGGTGTAGTGCCTTTTTCTATAGCACTCACAAAGTCGCCGGCCATGCCTGCCAGTGCTTCACGCTGCTCCAGCTTGGGTACATATATATCACCAGCGCGGTAATCAACCAGCAACCTGCGTTTGTCTTCGTCGCTTTTTACTGTATAGCCGGTATCATAAACCTTTACTTTTTCGCTGGGCTCCACATCATCAAATACAATCATCTTCTTTGTGCCTCCAATAAGAATCTTCCTGATCTTTACCGGTGATGACCAGGAGCACGAAAAATGTGCAATATGCCCGGTGTCATAGTTTACGGTCAGGTACGCTACATTTTCCAGCCCATTGGGCGTATGCGATATGCCGGTAGCACTGACGCTTACCGGCCTGTCAGATATCAGGTAAAACAAGATGGAAATATCATGCGGTGCCAGGTCCCATAATACATTGATATCCGGCTGAAACAACCCCAGGTTGATTCGGGTGGAATCGAAATACTGAATGTTGCCTATTTCACCGGAGGTGATCAGTTCCTTGATTTTTCGCACCGCACCCGTATACAGGAATGTGTGGTCTACCATCAGCACCAGCCCTTTCTCTTTGCTAATGGCTACAAGGTCTTCAGCCTCCGCAGAGGATTGTGTCATTGGCTTTTCTATAAGCACATGCTTGCCTGCCTCAAGTGCCTTTTTGGCAAGCAGGTAATGGTATTGAACAGGTGTAGCTACAACTACCGCCGTCACTTTTGGATCGCTGAGTGCGTCCTCCATGTTGGTGGTAGTACGAATATTCGGGTATTGTTTTTTAATGATCTCCAGCCGCTCGGTACGCATATCTACCACCCATTCAACGCTGGCACCTGCCAGCCCGGAGAAATTCCTTACCAGATTGGGCCCCCAATATCCGTATCCAATTATTGCTATTCCGGCCATGATGTTGTTTAAAAGTGGGCAAATTTAGTGAAGTTGGCAAAATAAAGCACACAAAAGAGTGTAGTTATTTTTACAACCTTCATGTTGATTGCTGCATTATTTTCACACCATAACGCTATTTAAAAAAGTGTATTGCATACAGTTAATAAATGCACCGCAGTAGGCTGGGCAATATTGTTTTGAAATAGAACTGAGTATTATCCAACGATTCCAAAAAACGGGATTATTTTATAAATTATCATTTGCCTTTTTTTTTATTGTTCATGGATAATATATTTACATCATAGTGATGCAGTAGCTGAGCCTGCTGATAGGCTGCACGCGGCGACTGCTCAATGATATACGGAATCAACTATTAATTAATATACCGATGAAAAAAACCACAATTGCACTGCTTGCATTTTTATTAGCTGCCAGCTATTCTTTCAGGGGAGTAGCGCAGATTAAAAAAACTGATACCACGGTACATAAGCCTGTGGTGGTAAAAAAGAAGCATAGGCCTGAAGGCTGCTGCAATTCCCTGAAACCGTGCAAACTGCAGTCGCCAATAAATATATACGCCGAACACGCCCACAGAACCACCAGCGACAAATACCAGTTCAATTTTTTCAGCAAAGAAGTTTTTAATCCGGATATTGATCCCGGCCATACCAAGCTGGTATATAACTACACCAGCGGCGAACATCCCACAACCGTTACGCTGGGTACCAAAACATACCGGCTCAATCAGATACATATGCATAACGCTAATGAGCATATAATTGACAATAAACAACATGATTTTGAGATACATATGGTATATGGCAACCCTGATGCAAAGCCACTGGACCTGGTTGTGGTAGGAATTGTAGGTGATTACAAGGATCATACAAACCAGATGGAATTTGCCAATCAGGTATGCGCAGCCATGAAAAAAGCTATTGACTGCAAAGAACACAATCCAAAGGAGCATTGCCGCCAGACAATTGACGTGGGTTCAATTATCAAATCAGGTGCGGAATCAGGGGAGCTTAATTTTCCTTACTATTCTTATTATGGCTCCCTTACTACGGGCTCTTGCGCCACTGGTGTACACTGGATTGTAAAGCAAAAACCCGTTACCGCCGAAAAGATAGGGCTGGAGACAGAGAAGTACAAGAATTACTTTCCCGGTGCCAGAAGGCCTCAGAAGTTTGAAGACAGAGGGCTGCAGCTGGTTCTCGAACCGCGTAAATAAGAACGGCGTTATTGTAAAAGAGGCACTGTTTGGTCAAACGGTGCCTTTTTCAATGAACCCGGCAGGCAAAAGCCTGTTTTTGAGCAACACTTCTTTTTTTGCTAAAATGCATCTATTTTCACCATAAATTATTGATTAAATCACTCTGATTATGACATCTAATTTAAAGACGCTCGTATCATTAATCATTTGCTCAGGATTGGCCAGTTTGTGGCTGGCTTCATGCTGCCCACCTGTAACCGCGCACAGTAAAATAGAACCCGATTCAGTTAATAAAGACTCACTTGTATATTATTACAATCTGGCAGTAATAAACTCAGCCTATACGGCCTCATCCAAGATCGTGAACGACCTGGTGGTAGTAGGCGATGCCAATGCGGCCCTGATAACCAAAACCATGAACGGTGATAAATATGTACAATGTATTACCTGGAAGGGGTATATCAAGCCATTTCTGGATTCTGCAACCAATAAGCCTAAAGAGTCAATTGTTACCAAACCAAATGCTCAGATTTGGGTTACGGTGGCACCACAGCTCAAAACTAAAGTAAAAGGAATAGACTCTGCTCATATCAATATGCGACTGCTGCAGATGCTGGGGCTGCCGCCATATGCAACATATTCTTACTTCGTAGAGTTCTGGGTGCGTGAGAAGGACCTGTTCCGCCCATGCCCTGATAAGGATATTACCGACAATTCCTGTGGACTGGATTTCCCGGCCGATTGTGATTCGTTGCACAAGCTCTGGATCAATGAGCAGCGCATCAGCCGTTTCTTCTCTACAGATACCGCATGGAGGTTCCCATGGATAGAGCTGGGTTATACCTACGACTGGAATCCCGGCAACCCGAAACATGAGGGGTGCAGTGAGTTTGTGATCAAGAACAACTCTACGGTATATATTAACGGTATATACACTACAAACGAGTATATCTACAGGCACTAAGTGGCATGAATAACCTACCGTGTGTTATTATTAAAAATTGCATAGGCGGGTAGGAGCGTGCCGCTTTACAATAAGTAGTTATAATTGCCGTTCTTGCCCTGAATCTAAAAATATATTCTATGAAGCATTTATTCTATGTAGCTGTTGTTGCGTTGTTGTCCCTGACAGCCTGTACCCACGAGGCCACCACTCTTAAATCATCTGCTGATTATATGATCATAGGGCCGGGCGGGGGAATGAGGCCACCTATTGCCACTTATTATTATTTATCGCCAACCCAGCTGCTGGCAGACACAACGGTAAGTCTGGGTGCAATACCTACTGCACTTAGCGGATTTAGTTTTTATACAACTATGCCTACCGCTAAATTTACAGCTATGGGCAATATTCTTAATGAGATTCCGGCTTCGGTGTTGTTGCTCAATCATTCCGAAATAGGAGTTTCCCATACGGCAGTGGATGGTGGCTATACAGTGGTAATGACCAAGATCGGCTCCACTTTATACGACTGGAAATTCCATGACGATCAGAGCACATCCAGTACCGAGATACAGGCTTTTGTGAATAAGGTACGAATGGTGTTTTAGTAAGATGGTATCAACTATTGCTTTAGTAAGTAGAAGCAATAAATTGATATTCAGTTATTTAACTAAAATATCAATTTAACTTACCGGCAACTAATGCTGGTTGGCTTAGCGGCCTAAAATTTGATTTGCGCGCCTTGGTTAAGCCATTTATTCAGTCAGTAATTACAATAAACTACTGCTTTCGTTAATTTCAATAAAACAATGATTATCAGTATTTTGTTGTAAACAAAATCTTATCTTAGTACAGGCAATATAATTCTGGACGGATAGGCGCTGCTGGTGTAAATTTTGATCTCAGAGGGTACAAAATCACTTTCTGAGCATTGGTAGATATCTACAAACTGCTGCGGGTTTCTGTCGGCCAGCGGGAACCACGAACTCTGAACCTGCACCATTATTCGGTGGCCTTTCTGAAACACATGTGCCACATCGGGCAGTTTATAGCTTACCTCGGTGATTTTGTAAGGTTCAAAAGCCTCCGGCTGTTCAAAGCTGTTTCGGTATCTGCCACGCATGATCTCGCCGCGCACCAGCATCTGGTAGCCGCCCATAGGGTAGTCTTTGCCATTTCCGTGCATGGAGGTATCAGTATAACTGAAGTTATCAGGAAAAACATCAATGAGTTTTACCACAAAATCAGCATCTGTAGTAGAGATTGAGGTGAATAATTCAGCAACCACCGGGCCGGCCAGTGTAACATCTGACTGCAGGGGCTCGGTTTTAAATACCAGTACATCGGGTCGGCGGGCGGCAAACCGCTGGTCATCATCCATATATTCGGCAGTTCGGTGCAGATGCACGTCCTCAGTATAGGGAACCGGTTTAGCAGGATCGCTGGTGTATTTTTTAAATTTGTTTTCGTCCTGAGCACTGGGGCGCTCCCATGCCAGGGTGCCATCGCCATGCAGGTATACCGATTTTCCTTCTTTGTTTACTGGCGGCCACTTATTAAAAGTGCGCCATTTGTTGGCACCGGTAAAGAATATGTTGGCTTCTTTAATATTTTTGGGAGCTGCTTTTCCGTTTAGATAATAATCCATAAACGGTTTTTCAATATTTATCTGGTACCATTCGGCTGTTTTTGACCCAAACCGCACATTGCCCAGATACTCTCCGGTTCCCCGGCTCCAGCCGCCGTGGCTCCATGGCCCCATCACCAGCCGGTTGTTGTTGGCCGCTTTGTTTTCAATAGCCTTATACAGGTTCCAGGCACCGTAGCAGTCTTCGGCATCAAACAGGCTACCTACCACCAGCGTAGGCACAGAGGAGGGTATGTACTGCACAAAGTTCCTTGTATTGCGGTTTTTCCACCACTGATCATAATTGGGGTGCTGCACAAGCTCGTTCCAGAAACTGATAGAATCTCCCAGTAGTGCGGTAAGGTTTTTCAGCGGCCCTTTGCTTAAATAAAAATCGTAGTTATCTTTTGTATTGAATTGATAACCATTTCTAAACGATGTTGTAGGATAGCGGCGTGTTTTACCAAAACCACTGTAAAAACTAAACGCATCCATCATCATAAAAGCGCCGTTGTGGTGAAAATCGTCGCCCAGAAACCACTCGGTAACCGGTGCCTGAGGGCTTACCGCCTTCAGTGCCGGGTGGTGGCTCAGGGCAGCCATGGTTGAGTAAAACCCCGGATAGGATATACCATATACGGCCACTTTACCATTATTGTTCTTTACATTCTTTACCAGCCAGTCTATCGCATCGTAGGTGTCGGTCGACTCGTCGGTTTCCAGGCCTTTCTTATTGGGTATATATGGCCGAACGTCCATAAAATCGCCCTCGCTCATAAAGCAGCCCCGCACATCCTGAGTTACGAATATATAGTAGTCTCTGGCATAGCGCATACGCGGGGTGGTCCAGTACCGGGCAAATTGTTTTCCGTATGGCGCACACGAATAGGGCGTACGGGTAAGCAGTATGGGGTGCCTGCCGGCTGTAACCGGGGCATAAATGGTGGTAAACAGCCGCTTACCATCGCGCATGGGTATACTAACTTCCTGCTTGGTATAGTGGGTTACAAACCAGGCCGAATCGGTGGCCGGATCCTGGGCCCTGAGCATGAGGGGAGCAGAAAAAATGCATAAAACCAGTAAAAATTGCCTCATAATGCGCTGTTATTTCAATAAATGTACAAAAAAACGGCAAAATACCTGCTTTCTTGAAATTCATATATGAAAGGGCAGTGGCCGGATTTTTAAAATGGGGGCACCTGTAATTACTGAGTTACTGACGACAATCAGGGGGCGGAATGACATACGTCATTGCTATGGGCTGTGCCGGCATAGTATCTTTGTTCCGGTTAAGTAAAAATGCTGTTTTTGGGTTTAGTTGCAAAAAATTGAATAGTAAAATGTGTAGTAAATGAAGCGCGGTTTCCACCGCGCTTATTTTTTGCGTGTACACAAAGGCTCCCGCACACGGTTGCTAAATCCGGTTGCAACCAACAACAGGGTAGCTGACAAACCACATAGTATCCAACCATCCTGATAGTTCAGTAATTGCTTCCCGTATTTCTGCTGATAGGTGAATAATGAAGTGATGCCGGTGGAGTTCTTTTCTATAGTTCTACTTAACATAATGTAAATTATAGAACAAAAAGGTACAGCGGAAATTAGCCATCAATGAGTTATCCTGATTACTTTTGTGTAATGTGAACCAACTGTTCTATAATATATTAATTGTTAAGTAGAATCTGCCCTTGGGCAAGAGTAATAATCAACTCTTACAACCGTGTTTAACTATCCCGATATCTCTGAACAAACCCCGATTGCCGAGCAACGCAAACTAGCCCTTTTGCGCAGGACCGATAAATTCCTGGCCTAGCTCAGCCAGCCCGAATATGCCAGCTACCAAATGGGCCTCTCGACCCCCAAACTGTTGAAACTGATAATCCTTATCAACTTTGCCCTGGAGTTGCCTCTTTCAGTTACGGAATGGAAATATTATGGTTTTGTAATTATATTTATGTCATTTTCCAGTTTTCTCCCACAATATAAGTACGCTTCATTTACGCATTTCCAAGCATCAAAAAAAAATCTGCTCATTTTAGTTTTGGAGATTTTGTCAATTGGAGATGGATTTCTTTCAGAAATAAAGAACTTTTTGCTATTTTCTTCGAGAAGTAATTTACCATCTTCTGACAATAAGATTGCTTGGCCTTCGCCCACAATAATTAGATTTAGAAAGGCTCTATTCCACTTTTTGAGCATATTAGAATCTTGTGACAAATACGGATTGTCTAACTGACTCTCAAGTATCGGCGCGACTTCGTTAACATATAACCTTACACCATCAGTTGAGAAAATGCGTTCCATTGCATAAGTACTGTCTCCAATAACGGCACCCAATTTAAAAATGGCAGAAATAAATTTCATTTTATTAGAATTATTTGAAATCGTTTTCTGATCATTAACTGTCGTCGCAATCGAATCAATTTTGTTGATTAACTGCTCAAATTTTTCAATTTTAATCGCAGAATTTTTCTGTTCTCGAGCTAAATCCAACATCGAGGAATTTAACTTATTGGCATTATAGGCAAGGATAGCTGATATTACTATCCCCCAAAAAGTAATAAATAAATTCAATCCATCAATACTTACTTTACCTTTTCGGGTATTTTTATATAATTTCCATCTAGGTTGTCCGTTGTGCTTACCATCGTTTAATTTATTCATATATATATTGACGGTTCAAGATGCGTAAGATTAATTTGAGAAATCGCTGCTCAGCTCAGGGCTGAATTTTAATTAAAACAACCCTCTCCTTTTATTACCTTTTTCCATTATGGCATCTATCTCGTTGTTAGATACGCCGTGGTGGTGCAGCATCTTTTTCAGCAGTTCTATCTGCAGCGCAGATTGTTCGTTTTGCTGTTTCAGGGCATTGAGTATTTTATCTATACCAAATACCCACCTCACAAAAAACACCCCGGCCAGAAATGCGGCAAAAACGCCCAGTACAATAAACATAATTGCCCCGGCCCCCATGGAAGCACCGGCATCAGAGAGCAGCATCAGTGAGTTCATTGGCTTTTTTTTTATAAACTTACGAAATGTTCAGAAATTAATAATAACTGTATACTCCCCTTTTGCACAATAAATTACTCCCCTGCCGGGTTACATATCTATTTTACCTACCGCAGATACAAATCAAATCTGGTACAATTTTTGCTTCATTTTATGCATACACACTAATTATGAAAACCATATTAACTCTTAGTTGCATTATCGGCCTGTCGGCCCTCTCCTGCCGCCAGAGCGCCAGTTGCAGTTGCCATAGCAATGGTGTATA
Source organism: Sphingobacteriales bacterium (assembly GCA_900299255.1). Classification (GTDB taxonomy): domain Bacteria; phylum Bacteroidota; class Bacteroidia; order Chitinophagales; family Chitinophagaceae; genus Nemorincola. The sequence continues at coordinate 11,441 of OMJB01000084.1, read as the reverse complement.
TAAAGAATACGATCTGGGTACTCATTTCAGCAGAAACCATCCTGATTACCAATCAGAATGCAATGCACTTGGTGCCCAAGATCATCTGGATACTTGCTGGGTAATGATTGCCAAATGAAGGGTTTAATACACAGAACGATTTTATTGGTGCTGTTTGCATGCACTTGCGTTATTGCATCATCGTGTAGTAAAGCGACATGTTATACGCCAGAATATGCAGAAGTTTTTATTTATAATTACGATTCACTTACCGGAGATACGGCAGCCATTGTTGAAAATTATACCAGAGGGAGTGATTTCTCCTCTTTTGTCGCCAGTAACAATGCGTCAATTGTTGCACAACCGAACAGCAGTTTTGCCATTGTTGATTTCCTGATGATGTACGATTTTGATTACATATTTACCTTCCTGCCATCCGGTATCCAGCATAAGGTGCAAAACATGAGCGCAGGCAACTACTCGCATACCAGAGGCCCGCTGGCCGGCGAAGCAGAAAACTGCACCAACAGCTTTTCCTGCGTGCTGGATGGAGATTCCTATTATATACCGATGGAAAATTACGGCCACAGTAACAATACCGGCAGTGGCATTTAAATAATTGTTGTTCATTAACCTGGTTACCGGGTAATTTCTTCCTTAAAGTTACCAGATGGCGTACTGCAAAAATCGCCATCCCGGGCTATTTCTTGCGCAGGCACCACGTAGTCATGGCGCGCAGGTTGCTCACATTGGTTGTTTTCAGTGGCTCAAACAGTTCACCGTTCAGGGCTTGGGTGTAGTGCAGCAGTTCCTGTTCTGTCACCAGGTACCGCTCTGAGCCGTCGGGCAGCAGGTAGCGGTGGTTGCCTATGGGCCGCACCAGTGCTTCAATACCAATATCAGACGCCAGGCGGGCAAACATAAACCCTCCCGGCTTCAGTACCCGCCAAACCGATTGCAGCATGGCTTCAAAATGGTGGGTATCCCGCGCAAAGTGGAGTACTGCACTACAGATTGCCAGGTCAAAAGTGCTGGATTCAAAAGGCAGGCCATCAACCCCTGCCACTCTGAAATTATCTGCAGGCAAGGCAGGAGCCAGTTTTGCCGCCAGCTGCTGCACCCTGCTCACAGCCCCGGCATCCTGGTCTATACCATACACATCATACCCCTGCTGCAGAAAATACACAATGTTTCTGCCGCTGCCGCACCCTATATCTATTATACTCCTGCAGCCCTCGAAAGTGCCCTTGAGCAGTTGGTCAAAAAGGTAAATGTCAATATTCCCGAATTGGGCAGCCAACTGTTCGTTCATGAGTTAAAGATATTGATCTTGCCAGATGAATCCCCCACCCGGGGGAATTTTTCCAAAACCTTAGTTTTCGGGGCGCAAAACACTACTTTTGCCGCAAATTTTACTTTTTATGAAACGAAGTACATTATATGGAATGCTGCTGGCACCCCTGTTAGGGCTGGGTGTAAACAGAGCGGCGGCAACCATCAAATTTTCAGAATATACTATGCCCAATGGCCTGCATGTAATATTACAGGAAGACCATTCTACGCCCATAGTTGCGGTATCGGTTATGTACCATGTAGGCTCCAAGAACGAAGACCCGCAACGTACGGGTTTTGCGCACTTCTTTGAGCATTTGCTTTTTGAAGGCAGTGACAATATCAAGCGCGGCGAGTACATGAAGTTTATACAGTCGGCAGGTGGCCAGCTGAATGCCAATACCACTCAGGACCGTACCTTCTATTTTGAAATACTGCCCTCTAACCAGCTGGAGCTGGCCCTGTGGATGGAATCAGAGCGTATGGCACATGCCAAGATTGATGACATAGGCGTGGAGACTCAGCGCAAAGTAGTAAAAGAAGAAAAGAAGCAGAGCTATGACAACAGGCCCTACGGCCAGCTGATCAATGTGATCTACGAAAACGCATACACAAAATATCCGTATCGCTGGAGCCCTATAGGCAAGGAGCAGTACATAGACCAGGCTACCCTGCAGGAGTTCATGAATTTTTATAAAACATTCTATGTGCCCAACAATGCAGTACTGGTAATATCAGGCGATATTGATGTAGCCAATTCAAAAACGCTGATCACCAAGTATTTTGGTGAAATACCAAAGGGTACCGCACCTATACCCCGCCCTACTGAGGTGGAACCAGCGCAGACCAAGGAGAAGCGTGTAAATTTCTACGACAATGTGCAGCTGCCTGCAGTAATACTGGCTTACCACACACCTAAGCAGGGCACAGAAGATTACTATGCTGTTCAGCTGCTGGCACAGTTGCTGTCGCAGGGCAAGAGCTCCCGCTTTGAGAAAGAGATAGTAGACAAACAGCAAAAAGCAGTGCAGGCAGGTGCATTTGACCTGGGCAATGAAGAGCCGGGGCTGGCAATTATGCTGGGCATAGCCAACATGGGTGTAAAACCAGAGGAGCTGGAAAGTGCCATGATTACTGAAATAGACAAAGTAAAAGCAAACGGCATTACAGAAGAGGAGTATAAAAAGCTACAGAATCAGGCCGAAAGCGATTTCGTTTCGCAGAACCAGAAGGATATAGGCGTGGCTACTAACCTGGCTACCTACTATACATTCCAGGGCAATGCCAACCTGATCAATACTGAACTGGACCGGTACAAAAAAGTTACCAGGGAGGATATAAAGAGAGTGGCCAATAAATACCTCACCAAGGAGAATCGCCTGGTGGTGTATTACCTGCCCAAGTCTGAAGAGCAAGGCAAAGAATCAGACAAAAAGGTGCCTGCACAGGGTAAGGGTAAAAATGAAACCAAACCAGCAGTAAAGAAATAAACAACCAATAAATAACAGAACTGTTTGCGGTTACACCCGCAGGCCTCAAAATATACTTCAAATGAAAAAAATAATAGTTTCCATATGTACGCTTACACTCGCTACAGGGGCGTGGGCGCAGCTCGACAGGAGCATTAAGCCAAAGCCCGGGCCTGCACCTGAAATAAAACTGGGTAAAACCGAAAGTTTCACACTGGCTAATGGCATGAAGGTGTTTGTGGTGGAGAATCACAAGCTGCCTACTATTTCGTGCAACATAGAACTGGACATAAAACCGGAGCTGGAAGGCGATATGGCCGGCTACCGCGATATGATGTCAGAACTGCTGCTCTCTGGTACCGTCACCAGGCCCAAAGACAAGCTGAATGCTGAAATAGACCAGATGGGTGTGAACATCAGTGTGAGCAGTGATGGCCTGAACGGCAGCGGCCTCAGAAAATACACCGAAAAGATATTTGAACTGATGGCCGATATTGCCATGAACACAAAAATATCTGAGGAAGAACTGGAAAAAACAAAGAAAAAAACCATCTCTGAGCTGGCCACCCAGAAAAATGAACCGGACGCGATGGTGCGCAATGTAAGCGCTGTTGTGAACTTTGGTACGGCACATCCGTTTGGTGAGATTGCTACAGAAGAAACTGTAGGTAAGATCACTGCCGCTCGCTGCACCAAGTACTACAAAACTTACTTCAGGCCAAATGTGGCTTACATGGCTATTGTAGGCGACATTACCATGGCAGAAGTAAAACCAATGATTGAGAAGTTTTTTGGTAAGTGGGAGAAAGCTGATGTACCTGCTGCAAAATACGTTATTGCTGGTCTGAGTTCAGGCGGCAAAGTAACAAAAGTAGCTTTTGCACCAAGGGCCGCTGCTGTGCAGAGCGTGGTCAGCGTTACTTATCCTGTAGCATTGGCACCGGGCAATCCTGATGCCATTAAAGCCAGAGTTGCTAATACTGTATTGGGTGGTGGTTCACAAGGCCGTTTGTTCCTTGACCTGCGCGAAAAACACGCCTGGACATACGGAGCATATTCCAGCCTGCGCGAGGATCCGCTGGGCGGAACATTTTCGGCTACCGTTAAGTGCCGCAACATAGTTTCAGACAGTGCCGTGGGTGCCCTGCTGGACCAGATGCGCCTTATGCAGACTGAAAAGGTAGAAGAAACAGCATTACAGAATTCCATCTCCTACCTCTCCGGAAACTTTGCCATTAGCCTGGAAGACCCTAAGCGTGTGGCGCAGTTCGCTATCAATATTGACCGCTACCATATGCCATCAGATTACTATCAGAATTACCTGAAGAATCTGAGTGCTGTAACTGCTGCCGATGTGATGGAAATGTCTAAAAAGTACATCACTCCTGAAAAAGCAAATATTGTAGTAGCGGGCAGTAAAGAAGATGTTGCCCCCAAATTGGCCAAATTCTCTGAAGGCGGAAAGATTGATTATTACGACTATGCAGGCAAACCTATGGTTGCTTCTGAAACGATGGCAGCTCCTGCCGGCACAACAGCTGACGGAGTGTTTAAAAAGTATGTAGAAGCAATGGGCGGTGAAAAAGGGTTTAACAGCATTAAAGACCTGAAAATCATTGGCACCAGCCAGGCGCAGGGAATGCCGCTTACTATTACCGAAATAAAGAAAGCACCCAACAAATGGAAGCAATTTATTGAAGTGTCTTTTGGCGGCAAGAATATGGTGGTGCAGAAAATGGTATTTGACGGAACAAAAGGATATCAGGAACAGCAGGGACAGAAAGCTGATGTAACCGGTGATGACCTGGACGAACTCATACAGTCTGCTGATATCGCTATGGACCTGCACCCTGAGAAGTATGGCATCAAGCGCACGCTCAAGGGTATAGAAAACGTAAATGGCACTAAAGCTTACGTATTGGAGTGTGTAAACACAAAAGGCAAGAGGTCGCTGGAATACTATGATGCGGCATCTTACCTGCTGGTGAAGAAAGTGCAGGGAGAAGGCGAAAAGCTACAGTCATCTGAATACCTTGATTACCGCGAAGTGCCTGGCACCGGAGGATATAAACTGCCCTACAAAGTAACAGAAACACAGTCGGGCCAGACTATTGCCGAAACTGTAACAGCTGTAGAACTGAATAAAGGCATTGATGATGCTGAGTTCAAATAATTTGAGGCTGGGTTAATAAAAAAAACGTCCTGATTGTCAGGACGTTTTTTTATGCCTTAAATTGCCTGGATCGGGGCCTTATTGTATAAGCGGATTTTTGTGGGAAGAGATGAAATAGTTGTTAAAGGCAGGAAGCATATTATTGGTGTTTGGCAGTTTGAATTTTGTTCAGAATAGGAGTAACAATAGTACCCAATACATCCAGTATAGCAAAAACACCCAGAAGGCGGAAGTAAAAGTCATTTGCAATCTTGTCGTGCCAGAGAATGATGGTTAGCATTACAGACACTGTCAAGATGAATACTATTGTTGCGCCGAGCGCCTTTTTCACAAGGCCATTGGTACTGCTTATCTGTAGCAGCAAACAGATGTGCGATACGGTTACAGTCCAAATGACAAGGCTGCCAAAGCTCTGCATGGTTAGTTTAGTATCGCTGTTTGCCCATATTATTTTCAATGAGTAAATCAGTGTCAGCACAGATAGTCCGGCACCAGTCAGGCTTAGCCACCGTATACTTTCTTTCTGATAAACCGATGCATTGCATAGACTAAGAAGGCTGCATGCACCAAACACCAATGTTGTAGCCAATATTTTTTCCTCAGTGTCGCCGAACTTCCCCAGCAGAAAAATTATGATGCCTATTAGAGCACTTAATAAAAGAGAGGCAATCAGCAGGCGCAGAAATATCTTCTTTAACTGAAAGTTGTTTGTCATCGTCTTTCATATTTATGTGCGTGAACAACAATATGAAGGTACAGCCTGCTGTGTCAAATGATTATGACTTTGGTCATAACTTCACTCGGCTAAGCAAGCACGCTATCAGTTTAAGTTTCAAATGTATTTACTGCGCCCCTAACAAGTTTGTAAACAACAACGTGCGCGGTTGCTACTAGTCTTTTATCAACTCCTGAAACTCCTGCTCCGTAAGTATATTCACGGAGCCCAGCTTCTTGGCTTTTTCCAGCTTAGAACCTGCATCAGCGCCTACTACCAGGTAATTAAGTTTGCTGCTTACGCTACCTAGAATAGAACCACCTTTTGCTTCTACCATGCTTTCTGCATCGCTGCGTTTAAACTGGCTCAGTGTACCTGTGAATAGAAATGTTTTACCTGCCAGTTCGCCTGCCGCCGCAGTTTGCCCCTTATGCACATTGATCAGGTTTACGCCCGCATCGGCTAGCTTCTGAATCATTTCCCTGTTTTCGGGTTTTGCAAAAAAATCTGCAACTGCCGTGGCCACCTTGGGCCCTACGTCTTCCAGTGCCAGCAGGCGCTCCACATTCCAATCATACAGTTCGCGTATATCACCCACCGCAGAGGCAAGCGTTTTACCGGTTGTTTCTCCCACATATCTGATACCCAATCCAAAAATCAGCCGGTTGAGCGGCTGCTTCTTTGATGCCTCTATTGCTTGCTTCAGATTACTTACGGATTTCTCACCAAACCCTTCAAGGCTTTTTACCTTTTTCCAGTCTATGTTGTATATACTGGGTATGTCTGTCAGCAGGCCCAGCTCATAAAATTTCTGCACATTGGCATTGCCCATACTTCTGATGTCCATTGCATCCTTACTGGCAAAGTGAATCATGCGCTCTACTACCTGCACCGGGCAGCTGATGTTTACACAACGCCATGCTGCTTCATCCTGCTGTTTTTCCAGTTGGCTGTTACAGGCCGGGCAGTGCTTGGGAAACTCTATCACTTCTTCCTCGCCTGTCCGCAGTTCGGTAAGTGGCTTTACTATGTAGGGTATCACATCCCCTGCCCTTTCCACCAGCACAGTATCGCCTATGCGCACATCTTTCTCTCGTACTACATCTTCGTTAAACAGTGAGATGGAGCTCACCGTTACCCCGCCTATATGCACAGGGTCTATTTTTGCTACCGGCGTTATGGCTCCCGTCCTTCCGACCTGATATTCAACTTTACGCAGCTTGCTGGTGGCCTGCCTTGCCTTAAATTTATAAGCCACTGCCCACCTTGGGTGGTGCGATGTCATACCCATCTTATCCTGCAAGGCAAAATCATTCACTTTTACCACCAGTCCATCTACTTCAAAAGGCAGGGTATCGCGCAGTGCCTCAAAATCATGGCAATATTTGATTACCTCATCAATATGACCGAACACTTTCATCTCCATTGCCGGCGTTGGGAAACCTAGCGAATACAGCCATTTCAAGGACCCGTAATGTGTATTTAGCCCTTCCGGCCTGCTCCGGCCTTCTTCAAGTGTATAATCACTTATGTGGTAAAGAATGGCATTAAGGCCGCGCTTTTTTACTTCATTGGGGTCCAGAATCCTCAGTGTGCCTGATGCTGCATTTCGTGGATTTGCCAGCGGCGATAATCCCTCTGAAACACGCTGCTTGTTGAATGCTTCAAATACATTTTTATGGATCACAATCTCTCCTCTGATCTCAATCTGCCTGATACCCTTTTCCCTGAGTGTAGCCGACAGCGGTATTGCCCGTATCTGCCTGATATTTGCTGTCACATCTTCGCCCATAACGCCATCACCTCTTGTAGCCCCGCGGTGCAGCTGGTCATTTTCATATACCAGCGATATACTCGCTCCGTCGTACTTGGGTTCTACACAATATTCAATCTTGTCCGTGCCGGCCAGTTCCCTGCATTTGCGGTCCCAGTCTGCCAGGTCGTCTGCATTATAAGTGTTATCCAGGCTCAGCATTGGCACCAGATGGCTCACAGTGGGAAACCGCTCGCTGATACCTTTAGCCACCCTTTGAGTCGGAGAATCTTCAGTCACCAGTTCCGGATTGGCAGCTTCCAGGTGCTTTAGTTTTTTAAACAGCGTGTCATAATCAAAATCTGACAACACCGGGTCACTCTTCACATAATACTTCCAGTCTGAATACAATATTACTGCTCTCAATTGGCCAATAGTATCCTCAGCACTACCGGCATCATGCTGCATTAAATGCTTTGCCTGTTCAAAAAAGTTTTTCTCTTCTTCCTGCGTATACATACTGCAAAGAAAGGAAGTTTTTAAGTGGCAAATTACCGGCAGAATCCAATTATTTTAATTATTTTGCTCAGGCACCATGAAGAAGCAGATTCGGTCTTTTGTTTCATTTTCCCGCACCGAAAAAAAAGGAATTGCTGCGTTATGCGGCATTATAGTTCTGCTCATTGTTATCAGGTTTAGCATGCATTTATGGGTGCATCCTGCGGAAGATGTAGCGCAGGAGCAAAAACTCAGGCAGGCCTGGGAAGAGTTCCAGTCTATTGCGGTTACTGATTCTATGCCTGCGGAAAGTATGCACCTTCCCGGAAAACAGGCATTGCCGGATTCTGTAGATATCAACACTGCCGACTCGCAAACATTAATTCTTTTTAAAGGAATTGGGCCGGCAACAGCCCACAAAATCCTTATGCGCCGGCAGAAAAACGGGCCGTTTACAGATATCAGCCAGGTCTGGGAAACCGGTAGTTTTTCGGCAGAGGAAATAACAGTACTTAAGGCGCATCTCAAAGTACCTGCAAATAGCAACGGAGGCAAGTAGGTTTTGTGATTTTCATTGCGTGTTTATCATTGATATACAATATGCAGTACACATATTTCTGGTTGTGGCCCTAACATTTTTTTTTCAAAAAAAATGTTGTAAAATTGTGTTTATATTACACTCATATTAATTAAAATGAATTTTAATCAAACAGAAGCCCAGAGTTCAATCGCAGAAATGATCCGCAATTTTGCAAACAAGCATATTCGCCCCGATATAATGGTATGGGACGAAGCGCAGATATTTCCTGTTGATCTGTTTCGTCAAATGGGTGAACTGGGGTTGATGGGTGTGTTGGTTCCGGCTGAATATGGTGGTTCCGGCCTCAGCTACTTCGAATATGTAACTATTATCAGCGAGATAGCAAAAGTTTGCGGTTCGATCGGGCTTTCGGTGGCAGCACACAATTCATTGTGTACCGGCCATATTCTCTATTTCGGCAACGAAGAGCAGAAGAAAAAATACCTGCCAAAGCTTGCGTCCGGTGAATGGATTGGTGCATGGGGACTTACAGAAGCTAACACGGGTAGCGACTCAGGCAATATGCGCTGCAATGCTGTAAAAGATGGTGATGAGTGGGTGATTAACGGCACTAAAAACTGGATTACGCACGGTATCAGCGGAAACGTGGCTGTTGTGTTGGCAAGAACCGGCGAGCCGCGTACTAAAAATAATACTACTGCCTTTATTATTGAGAAAGGGACTCCCGGTTTCAAGTCAGGTAAGAAGGAAAATAAATTGGGAATGCGGGCCAGTGAAACTGCAGAGCTGGTGTTTGATAATTGCCGCATTTCTGATGCCCAGAGAATGGGGCCAGTTGGAGATGGATTCTATCAGGCTATGAAAATACTGGATGGTGGAAGAATTTCTATTGCAGCATTAGCCTTAGGCATTGCAAAAGGTGCTTATGAAGCGTCGTTGAAATACTCCAAAGAAAGGCAGCAGTTTGATCAGCCCATATCTAATTTTCAGGCAATTGCATTTAAACTGGCTGATATGGCAACTCAGATTGAGGCAGCCGAAATGCTCATATATCAGGCATCTGACCTGAAGAACCGTGGAGAGAAAATGACAAAGGAATCTGCGATGGCAAAGTATTATGCCTCTGAAGTTGCTGTGCGTGTTTCTACAGATGCTGTACAGATTTTTGGTGGCTATGGTTATACCAAAGACTTCCCAGTTGAAAAATACTATCGTGACAGCAAGCTGTGTACTATCGGTGAGGGAACATCTGAAATTCAGAAACTAGTTATCTCCAGGGAATTACTGAAATAATACTAACAGTTCAAGCCGGAAAGCAAATTGGTTTAAATTTTCACAAAGTAAAACCACCGTATTTCTTTAATGCCGGAATTTTCTTTCTTGGAGGTATATGTGAGTGTCATTTGTTTGGAAGAAATATCAGACACATGGTATAACAGTGTATCGTTGGCTTGATACGCTATTCGAAGCGAATCGTAAGAAACCATGTACCAGGTGAATTTCAAATCTGGAGATTTAACTCCATTTATAGTGTTGGTGTTTATGCCTGAGCCATCTTTATTAAATAATAACTCATAATCACGTGTGGAAGTGTCGGTGTGTATCTCGTAATTGTCAATAGTGCCGTTTAAGTTATCGTCGGACGCAAATCTGGCCAGTTTCCATTTACCTTCCACTCTATCTGATATAGTTGTGAACTCACCACTCTTTCTGCATGACGAGGCAAACCCAATTAGGCCGAGAAAAGATAAAATTAAAAATAAATATATTTTATTCATACGAAGGGTATGCTATAAACGAAATGGTCACAATTACAAATTTAGTAATTATTGGGATAAGTAAGTGTTAACATTATTTACTCCGCAAAAAAGGTGCCAGCATTTCATTTCCAGAAATTTGATACGGCAGTTTACAGCACTAGTTGCTGCACCAGCCTGTTTTTTTCAGGATAGTCTGTATTAAAATGCAACCCTCTGCTCTCTTTTCTAAACTGTGCGCCTTTTACAATAAGGTATCCGATAGTTATCAGGTTTCTAAGTTCACATAGCTGTGGCGAAAGCGTTGCTACTTTATACAATTCTTCAGTCTCGTTGTGCAGTAGGTCAATCCTGCTCATGGCTCTTTCCAGCCTCACATCATTCCTCACTATCCCCACATAGTCACTCATCACCTGTTGTAGTTCTTTCAGGCTCTGAGTGATAAGTATCATCTCTTCCGGTTCAGTGGTGCCCGAAGCATTCCAGTCGGGTACGTTTTCATTAAACTCAACACTGTTCACCCGCGATGCCATATCCTCAGCACACCTGTGTGCAAAAACCAGAGCCTCCAGCAGCGAATTCGAGGCCAGCCTGTTAGCTCCATGCAGCCCGGTGCTGGCACACTCTCCGCATGAGTATAGGTTGATGATTGAAGTCCGGCCCATTTCATCGGCCTTCACGCCTCCACAGCAATAATGTGCTGCCGGTGCCACCGGAATCATTTGTTCAAATACATCAATACCTATGCTTCTGCATTTGGCATATATATTGGGAAAGTGTGCCAAAAAATTCTCCCGGCCCATCTGCCTGCAGTCAAGGTATACATGTTCTGTTCCAGACTTTTTCAGCTCGCTGTCTATAGCCCGCGCCACTACGTCGCGAGGTGCCAGGTCTGCCCTTGGGTCATAAGCTTTCATAAAAGCGGCCCCGGCCTTGTTCCGGAGTACGGCGCCGTCTCCCCGCACCGCTTCTGTGATCAAAAACGAGGGGCTCACTCCTACCTCATACAGTGCAGTGGGATGAAATTGTATAAATTCCATATTTTCAATCCGCCCCTTTGCCCGGTATGCCATTGCTATTCCGTCGCCGGTGGCTATCCTCGGATTGGTGGTAGTGCGGTAAGCCTGCCCTGCACCACCCGATGCCATCAGCGTACACTTGGCCAGAAGTTTCTCAATATTGAGAAACTTCTGGCCAAGTGTACGCTGATGGCATCGGGTGGTG
>OMJB01000083.1 GCA_900299255.1 Sphingobacteriales bacterium | reverse complement strand
CATGTTATTCCTATGTACGAGCAATTATACAACGAAGTGATTGCTAACTACAACCGAAACAAGTAGTTGGTTCAAAGCTACCTGTAGCGGGGATTGCGGTATACTTTTGAGTCTTTTGAATTGCCGCGTAGCACAGGCGGTGCCGCGTGAAAAGGGTACTGAATACGCCTGATTTTTTGTAATTTTGCAGCCTAAATATTTTCTATGCCATCAGTAGATATAGCCAGTAAAGTGGATCTGCAGACACTGGATAATGCAGTGAATATTGCTAAAAAAGAAATTGACAACCGCTGGGATTTTAAAGGTACGCATGTAACCTTTGAACTCAATAAGAAGGATATGACTATAGCAATAGAAGTGGAGAGTGATATGAAACTTTCGCAACTGGAGGATGTTTTGCTGACCAAAGCAATGCGCCAGGGCATTGAAGCAAATAGCTTTGATATGAGCAAGGCGCACACCGCATCTGGCAAATATATCAGGAAGACAATTGCAATAAAGAATGGTATTGATAAAGAAAACGCCAAGAAGATTGTGAAGGTAATTAAAGACAGCAACCTGAAAGTTCAGGCGGCTATACTGGATGATATTGTACGTGTGACCGGTAAAAAGATAGACGACCTACAGGAGGTGATGCAGTTATGCAGAACATCAGGCCTGGACTTGCCGCTTCAGTTTATTAATATGAAATCCTAACTCGATAGTAAAAGTCAACGACCCAACCAATCAACCACTCAACCAATCAACAAGTCAACCAATCAACAAGTCAACCGATCAACCACTCAACAAACTCAAAGTTTCCGTTCAGACTCCTTAATCGGTAGGTCGTTGATGCTGGCGTAGCGTTTGCGCATCAGCCCGTTTTCATCAAACTCCCAGTTTTCATTGCCGTAACTGCGAAACCACTGTCCATTGGCATCGTGCCATTCGTACTCAAATCGCACAGCCATTCTGTTTTCACGGAAGCCCCACAATTCCTTTTTTAGTTTGTAGTCCAGTTCCTTCTGCCACTTGCGCACGAGAAAAGCCTTTACCTCCTCGCGGCCATTAATAAACTCGGTACGGTTGCGCCATTCAGTATCTATAGTATATGCCATGCACACCTTTTCAGGGTCTTTCGTGTTCCAGGCGTTCTCAGCCATTTGCACTTTTTCGAGTGCCGTTTCCAGAGTGAACGGCGGGAGTGGGTACTTCTTTTCCATAGAATAAAAATAGCGGAAAATTGCCAATAATATGCTGCCTGCAATTACTGGCTCGTGTAAACAGGGGGAGTAACAGCACCCCTGAATAAGGGTGGGGTAGCAAGGCGAAAACGGGTATTTTATTTCGGGCTATAGTGCTGAAACTATTGCTGGTAAAGGGTTTTAGAGAAATTTAAGTGTCAGGGTACTGCCTTGATTCAGTGCCGCGTTAATTTAAGTTAATAGTTTTGTGGAGATAATTTACAAGCCGAAAAAGAGTTGTTTCCAGCAGGCAATTTTTTAAACGGTGTACCTGTAACAAAAGAATGGCCAGATTATTTAGGTACTTCGCCCCGTGAGATTTTCCGGGGCGGATTTTTTTCAATGTGTTGTTATCCTGTGTCTCACCTATCTGTTTTGGGCTCATTGTAGAAACGAAAGTTGGAAGATGTTATGTCTCAGGTGTGGGTATTCGATACAAATAATTCTGATTAGTCACCGTTTTTAAAAATAGTTTCGTTATTGCCGGATACCTTGGGCAGGATTTCTTAATTTTACCTTATAGATTAAAACATATTTTAAGTGTTCAAACATGGTTAATATTTCTCCTCTTGATTTTTCGAAGAAAATGGTTGCCGCCGGCATTGTGAGCGGCTATATAGTTAATGATGGTGAAAGTGTGATCACATCTGATGCGGTTTTTGCAGAACTGGCAAAAGAGGTAGTTGCAATGCCTGATTACAAAAGCCATGAAGGTATATTTATTAAGTACGATGAAGCGAGCGGTTGCTTGTTTATGGTATTTGTGCATAAGACTATGCGTGGCCAAGGGCAGGGTGGTACCCGGCTCAAATACCGCGACTATGAAATGATAGGCGGTGCAATTAAAGATGGCTTACGGTTGAGCAAGGGCATGACTGATAAAAATTCAATTTCGCAGCTTTGGTGGGGAGGTGGAAAAGCAATTATTTGTCCGGTTACAATGGAACAGTTCGACAAGATCAACGCACACACCAGGGACGAAGATGGTAACAAGACTTTTACCAATCAGCAACTTAGAAAAACTCTATTTGAAAACTACGGCAAGTATGTTGCAAGTTTGGGCGGCCCGTACATTGCTGCCGAGGACATGAACACTACCCCCGAGGATATGATGACTATCTTGTCGGTTTGCAGGTTTGTTACCTGTCTGCCAGCATCGGTGGGTGGCAGCAATAACCCCAGCAGGTGGACTGCAGAAGGGGTATTTAATTCACTATTGGCTACAATTAAGCACTTTGAGAAGAAAGACGGCCTTACTGGCATGACTGTTGCTATTCAGGGGGTAGGTAATGTGGGAGGACCATTTGCAGAGTTTGTCTTGAAAAGCGGTGGAAAGATTATTATATTCGATTTTGACCCGAGCGCATGCGATGCTATCAAAAACTATGAGCACGGTGCCTATGCCGACAAAGTAACAATCGTATCATCGCCTGAAGAGATTTACACTGCTGAGTGCGACGTGTTTGCACCTTGCGCTATTGGTGGTATTCTCAATGAAAATACAATACCCAATTTGAAGTGCAAATATGTGGTTGGTGCAGCCAACAATCAGCTGGGTAATTTTGATGAAGATTATAAATTACTCCGCGACAGGAACATTGTTTATCTGCCTGATTTTTATATCAACAGGATGGGGATCATTAACTGTGCCAACGAACAGTATGGCCGTCTGGAGGAGGATCTGAAGAGAGAATGCAGAAAGATATACGATGATCTGGTCAATGGTACGCTGGCGCTGCTTGAAGAAAGCGAGCGGACAAAAAAGACACCACAGGAAATAGCTATTTATTGGGCAAATGAATGGGGAATGCAAACACATCCTATCTGGGGGCACAGAGGATTGAACCTGATCAGAAGTTATTGCGCCCATCACTGATTATAATTTAGTTTACATTATGGAATTAGGAAAGAACTTTCAGCACAACGAAGCCGATAAAAAATGGTATGCCCATTGGAATGAATCCGGGTATTTTAAAAGCACACCCGATGAGCGTCCGGCATATTCGATAGTAATACCCCCGCCAAACGTAACAGGGGTGCTGCATATGGGGCACGCACTGAACAATACTGTGCAGGATATATTGATACGCCGTGCAAAGATGACCGGCTTTAATACCTGCTGGGTGCCCGGTACCGATCATGCTTCTATTGCCACAGAAGCTAAAGTGGTTGCTATGCTCAGAGACAGAGGTATAGATAAGAATACAATGTCGAGGGATGAGTTTCTGAAATATGCCTGGGAATGGAAGGAGAAATACGGAGGCATCATTTTGCAGCAATTAGGTAAACTGGGTTGTGCACTCGATTGGGACAGAACTGCGTTTACAATGGATAAGGATTACTACGCTGCAGTAATCAGGGTCTTTGTGGAGTTGTATGAAAAAGGGCTGATTTACCGTGGGGTAAAGATGATTAACTGGGACCCCAAGGCAAAAACTGCACTCAGTGATGAAGAAGTAATTCACAAGCAGACCAATTCAAAACTCTATTATGTTCGGTACAAGCTGGAGGGTGATGGAGATGAGTACATTACAATTGCAACCGTAAGGCCGGAAACGATACTTGGAGATACCGGTGTGTGTGTACATCCGGACGATGAGCGTTATAGCCATTTGAAAGGGAAGTATTGCACCATCCCTTTGGTGAACAGGCGAGTGCCTGTCATTTTTGATGATTATATTGACAAGGAATTCGGAACCGGTGCACTTAAAGTAACGCCTGCCCACGATATTAATGATTACAATCTGGCGTTGAAGCACAACCTCCCGGTAATAGATACTTTAAACGAAGATGGTACCATGAGCGAGGCTGCCCAGTTATATATTGGGCAGGATCGTTTTGCTGTGCGTAAAAAAATAATAGAGGACCTGCGTGCCATTGGTGCCGTGGTTAAGGAAGAAGACTACAGCAATCAGGTGGGTTTCAGTGAGCGTACAGATGTGGTGATAGAGCCGCGCCTGAGTATGCAGTGGTGGTGCGATATGCAGCAGATGGCCATCCCTGCGCTGGATGCTGTAATGAAAGGCGAGGTGGAGTTTTATCCTCCAAAGTTCAAAAACACTTACAGGCATTGGATGGGCGGCATCAAAGACTGGTGTATCAGCCGTCAGTTGTGGTGGGGGCAGCGTATACCGGCCTGGTACGACAGCGAAGGCGGGCTTTATGTAGCTAATACTGAAGATGAGGCACTAAAGCAGTACAGGGAAAAGAAACCCGAGTTGTCGGCGAAGATGCCTGGCCTTAGGCAGGACGATGATGTGTTGGATACATGGTTCAGCAGCTGGTTATGGCCAATGGAAGTATTTAACTGGAATAAACAGCCTGATAACAGCGACCTTGCCTATTATTATCCTGGTAATACGCTGGTTACTGCGCCAGAGATTATCTTCTTCTGGGTAGCCAGAATGATCATGGCCGGTTACGAGTTTATGGGCAAAAAGCCTTTTGATAAGGTTTACTTTACGGGTATAGTAAGAGATAAGCAGGGCCGTAAAATGAGTAAATCTCTAGGCAATTCTCCAGACCTGCTGCAGATGATCGAAGATAATGGGGCGGACGTGGTGCGTTTCAGTGTGGTAATTGCATCGCCTGCCGGAAATGACCTTTTGTTTGATGATGCGCAGCTGGAGCAGGGCCGTAATTTCAGCAATAAAATGTGGAATGCGCTCAAACTGGTGAAAAGCTGGGAGGCTCGTTGTGCCGATGGTATGGATGATGCCAATGTGGCTTTTGCGCTCAACTGGATGGATGCCAGGCTGGCGCAGGTGTCGCTGGAAGTTGCAGATATGATCAAAGAATTCAGGCTGAGTGAGGGTTTAAAGACGATCTACTCGCTTATCTGGAACGATTTCTGCTCATGGTATCTCGAATGGGTGAAGCCAGGTATGGAACAACCGATCTCGAGAAATGTTTACGAGCGAACAGTAAGCATTTTCGAAAGATTGATGGAATTGCTGCATCCGTATATGCCGTTCATTACAGAGGAGATGTACCATATTCTTCGTGTGCGTGCGGCGGGTGATGATCTTATAGTAAGGCAGCTGGCACCGCTTGCTGCACCTGATACTGCGGTATTGAAGGGAGGGCAGATGCTGCAGGAGGTAATTACAGCAGTAAGGGACACCAGAAACAAAAACCTGCTGAAACCCAAGGATAAAATAAAGCTTTGGATTGATTCAGCCGACAAGGCTTTTTATGCATCTGTAGAAGGAATAATTGCAAGGCAGGTAAATGCTGAGCAGATTGGGTATACCACCGAGGCAAAACAAGGCTGTATTGCACTCGTTGTTCAGACAGATAAAATGTACATAGAAGCCAACGCAGCCGCTATTGATACAACTGTTCAAAAACAACAAATGGAAAAGGATATCGTGTACTACACTGGTTTTATAGCCAGCCTGGACAAAAAGCTGGATAACGAGAAATTTGTGCAGAATGCAAAACCTGAAGTAATAGAAAACGAACGGAAAAAGAGGGCAGATGCTGTTGCAAAAATTAAAACGCTGCAGGAGAGCCTGAGTTTATTGTAACAGTTACTCATTTCTTAATAACTACCGCAGGGCTATGATTAGTTCTGCGGTTTTTTTATAATATGCATTAGCTATGTTAGCTTGGTGCAAGAGCATTCGGGTGGGAAAGATTTAAAAGGGTTGCTGGCATTATTATGAACGAGAATTAAATTTAATTTTCTATACTCCCGCAGATTGTTATTTTTGAGTACAATGAAGCACGATCTTTTCAGAAAAAAGACACTGGAGCACATCAATAAAGAAGTGGCAGATGGATTAATAGAAAGCCATAGCCACCACATGAAAAAGGTACTCACTGTGCGCGACCTTACTTTTATGGGAATTGCTGCTATAGTGGGGGCTGGTATTTTCTCTACAATAGGCAAGGCTAGTTTTGATGGCGGCCCCGGTATTATTTTGCTTTTTTTGTTTGTGTCGGTAGCGTGTGGATTTTCAGCCATTTGTTATGCCGAGTTTGCCAGTATGGTGCCGGTATCGGGTAGTGCATATACATATTCATATGTTGCTTTTGGTGAACTGATAGCGTGGATCATTGGCTGGGACCTGCTGATGGAGTATGCTATTGGCAATATTGCCGTGGCTATTTCGTGGAGCGATTATTTCTGTTCGCTGGTCAACAGTATACGCATCGGCAGTTTTCACCCGCACGTACCAGAGTGGGCGGCAACAGATTACTGGACAGCCAAAGATGGGCTTACCGATGCCGCCAAACTTGCTTGGGCCAATGCTCCAGTTATCGGCGGATTGAGGATTATTTGCAACCTTCCGGCGTTTCTGATCACATTTATCATTACCTGGATCATCTACATAGGTATCAAGGAATCGCGCAGAACCACCAATATTATGGTGATACTGAAGATAGCCATCATACTGCTGGTAATGATTGCCAGCTGTTTTTATGTGAATACCGTTAACTGGACGCCGTTCCTGCCCAATGGGATTGGTGGTGTGCTGACAGGTACTTCTGCTGTGTTCTTCTCCTATATCGGTTTTGACGCCATCTCTACTACTGCCGAGGAGTGCCGCAACCCCCAGCGCGACCTGCCTAAGGCTATGTTCAATTCTCTGATCATCTGTACTGTGGTGTATATTTTAGTGGCGCTGGTACTTACTGGCATGACCAGTTTTAAAAACCTGAACGTCGGCGACCCTTTGGCATACGTATTTGCAACCATGAATAGCCGATGGGCGAATTACATAGCCGGTGTAATTTCTATAAGTGCGGTAATTGCCACTGCCAGTGTATTGTTGGTTTTTCAGTTAGGGCAGCCGCGCATATGGATGAGCATGAGCCGCGATGGACTGTTGCCTCCTATATTCGCGCGTATGCACCCTAAGTATAAGACCCCTTCTTTTTCCACCATTCTTACCGGTCTGGTGGTGGGCATACCGGCTCTGTTTATGAACCTAACCGTTGTCGTAGACCTTACAAGTGTGGGTACATTATTTGCTTTTGTGTTGGTGTGCGGCGGCATATTGAAATTGCAGAATGACCCTAACAGGCTCCAGAGCAAGTTCAAAACGCCTTACCTCAACGGGAAATGGATTGTGCCTGCTATGTTCCTGATTTCGGTGATACTGTTTCAGAAATACTTTCCGGGCGGTTTTAATGGCTATCTGAATTTCAGGGATCCGCAGGGCAATGTTTCATGGGCGGTGGTGAGAACCAAAGTGCCATTCTTTTTGTTTGGGTTTACATTCCTGATAACTGCCGTGTTGTCGTTCTTAAAGAACTACTCAATTATCCCGGTAATGGGGTTCCTTTGCTGTTCCTACCTCCTATCTGAGTCGGGTACCACCAACTGGGAGCGATTCCTGATATGGCTGGTGGTGGGTTTGCTACTCTATTTTGTGTATGGCTACAAAAACAGCAAGATATCCAATGATCCGGCAGTAAAATAGGGTGGAGGAATTATATCTAGCCAACAGCTTACAGCGGTTCTACTTTTCCGTTTTTATGCTGGCTCCAGTCAATTCCCTTGCCCATAGTGCCACGCAGCCTTTTCCAGAACGATTCATTATCTGTGATGGAAACGAAGTTTGTTGCCTTGGCTGATGAAGGGTCAATGACCGGGTTCACACCATTAAACTTCTTAAGGTCATCTACGACAAAAGGCAAATGGAAAATTTTACTTTCAAACCTCCTGCGTGTAAACCGCCTCAGCATAGCCGACTGGAAAGGGTCTGTGGCCAGAGCCAGTGATTTGAAACCCAGCTTGCGGGCCAGCAGGTAGGAGTAATATACATTCTCGGTGCTGTGCCTGGCTTTGGTTTCATAAAAGATATGCTCCTTCGGGATGCCTACTTGCTCGGCATACAGGCCCATTATTTTGCTCTCATAATAAGGGCTGTAAACAGAAGCACCTGAGAAAATTACATTCTTGGTGTATCCTTCTTTATACAGATAGTAAGCCCATATCACACGGCCCTTCATCACTGTATCCCAGTTATCGTTTTTAAAGGGTATACCTGGAACAATGATGGCATCAAACGGCTTTTGCTGAGCAGCTGTGGCAAGGTCTCGTTTAGGCAACTTCTGCGACGACAAACAGCCGTACATCCCTATAATAGCTCCATAAAAAAGAACCAGCAATAATTTTACCCTAATTTTCATACCGATTGTTTCAGCAAAAATAGCAAATGGCTGTCCTCAACGTAATAACGATAAGTTATGCTGTTATTGAAAATACTGTTTTTGTTTAAGATTTGTATTTCACTGCGTGTGCCATACTTTGATTCAATTTTAAGGCAAAATAATGCCACCACTGGTACTCGTTAGTAGCGAGTATGCTTTGAAGAAGCTTTTTAACGCATGTAAAAACAAAATAAAACTACGCATTTGCGAGGCTTTTATTATTAGGCGTCATGCCTTTGAGCCACTTTTTCAACAAATATTTTTCAAGCATTTTTTTTAATCGCAGACTGGTCTTGTATTATATTTCCTCCAGGCGAAAGTGTTTGAAGTGCACTATAAAAGCTTTCTGATGCTACAGCCACAGAGTTGTCAAATTTCAGAGTGCAATCAACGAATTTCAATCACACTTTTTTTATAGTGATCAATTAAACTTAGCGGCAAATATTACGAAATCGAACCAACCGGTTTGCATATGAAATTTGTCGATTTTTATTATATTGCGTAAAAAGAAAGTTTATGCTATATCGTTTTTTTTATGGCCGCGCTATTGGTGTTTGCATCTTCCGCGGCGTTTGCACAGGATTTCTCAGGAATGTGGATAGGATATTTATACACTGATCCCGAAGGGAAGGGTACAAAAATGCAATTTGCTATAGAGTTAGGTAAGCATAGTGAGGGTAAGTATGATGGGGGCTGCAAGCTCCAGGTAGAGCTTAACAGGAAAACTTATGGCATCACTACAAATATTACCGCCACTGTCTCTGGAGGAGAACTGTCGTTTAAAGACGATGGTGTAATTAAAAAATGGGGACCCGATGATAACATCAAATGGTGTACAAAATTTGGCCGCCTGCATATTACTACCAAGGGCTCAGATAAAATACTCGGTGGCACTGTAGATGGCAGTGGCCAGAGTAATTGTGTGCTAACTTATGCTTTTCTGGTTAAGAAATAGGTGGTGGCTTCAATGCGCAAACAAGATTACAAACATTAACCCTATAATGACGGACCTGCACCAGCCTTCACTGATAGACGTGGAGTGTCCGCTTGCATAAATGTTATTACCAGTAACTGAAATCATTCCCAATAATCCAAGCATCCCGCTTGGTCTCTTTTTACCTGCAAGCGTCCCACTTGTAACAAATAAAAGCGGAGCGCTCATCGCACTCCGCTTTTATTTTTAGACGTGATTCCGTTGGGACTCGAACCCAAGACCCATACATTAAAAGTGTATTGCTCTACCAACTGAGCTACGAAATCATAAAAAAGAACTACAAACCGAGGCTATAAACCCTGTTTCGGTGTGCAAAGATAACGATATAAGGGTATCTGCAAAATCTTTTTTGAACAAAGTTATTCACATAGCTGAAAACCTTTACCAGCGTATGTTTTTAAGCATGGGTTATTTTTCTATTTAAAAGTTAAACAGCACTTTTACGTTCAGCAGGCGCGAAGTAAGCCTGTTGGGTACGGCATATACTGCCTGGCTGGTCCAGTCCTGAATCCAGGAGTAGGAGAGGGTGTTCTGAATGCTGAGCAAGTTAAACACCTCCAAGCTGGCCCAGATGCTTTTTACGTTGTTGAACAAGCTATGTGCCGGATGTTCTTTTCGTGTACCATCGAGCAGCAGTGCCGAGAAGCCAATATCTACACGCTTATAATCGGGCAGGCGCAACACATCCTGATACAGGTGGCCGTTTGATGGTCCCACCGGCAGCCCCGTGGAGTAGATGAGGTTGATGTGTACCTTGTAATTCTTGTGTTTGGGCACATAGTCTTCAAAGTACATACCCAGCATAAATCGCTGGTCGGATGGCAGCGGAAAGTACTTGTTATAGCCGGCTATACTGCCACTGTCGGTGATCTTTTGTTCGCCTTTCAGCAATCCTATGCTGATCCATGATGTGGCATCTTTAACCAGGTCGCCGTACAGGCGCAGCTCGCCGCCGTATATATAGCCAATAGCATCGTTCTTTCCGGTATAGCGCACCCGTACATTATCGTAGATATACGGATCCAGGTCCCAGAGGTTTTTGTAGTACCCTTCTGCTGTAATTTTAAATGGCCTGTTGTACATCCTGAAGTTATAATCGGTACCCACAACTGCCTGATACGATTTCTGTGCTTTAAGGTCTTTATTTACGCCTCCGTTAAAGTCGCGCATCTCCCTGTAAAACGGTGGCTGGTCGTAATAACCCGTTGAAAATTTAAAGACCATATCATTCTTCCAGATGGGCTTGTAAGACAACTGAATCCGTGGGCTGATGATCAGTTCGTTATTGAGCATGCTGTAATTAAACCGTACCCCTGCCGAAACATTGAAACGGTTGGCCGAATCAATATGGATATTGTCCTGAACGAAACCATGCAGCCTAGAATAGGCAAAGCCCGATGATGTATTCTGATAGAAAACCATGTTCAGGTGGTCGGGGTCATAGGGCTGTGAAAAGCCCGCCGAATCTCTGCGCTGCCACTGGTGCAGGTTGTCAGTTATATTGGTAGTGGTGCCTGTTACACCAAACTGAATGAAATTCTTTTTGGCATCGTAAGAACCTCTGAAACCATAATCAGCAACGCTCACATCGAGGTAGTTGCGTGCAAAATCGTGAACGGCCCCTGCACCCAGGTAGGTTTTTATCTGCCCGAAATCCTTTTTGCTCTGATCAGTTTGCAGCTCACCAAAGAGGTACTGGCCGTATATATCGTAAGTTTCGAACTCATTGGTCTGGAATGCGGATGCCAGAAATTTCAACTTGAACTTAGACCCTTCAGGGTGGCAGTTGACCGAGAGCCCACCAAATCGTGAGTCAAACTGGTCAAATTCGCTACCGGTATAAAATACATCCAGTTGGTACGCCTGGTTCAGCACACCGAAGCTGGATACCTGCGACTCCGGATAGAATATAAACCGGTTGCGGGCGTAGTTGCCTATTGCTTCTATTTCCCAGGTACTGTTCACCTGGTAGTTTACCAGAGCCTGTATGTCTGTGAAGGAAGGGTTGTATACACCCTTGGTAGGTTGCGACTGCAGCAGGTACTGATTGCTTTTTTGCCTGGCGCCGATGAGGTAGGTGAGTTTCTGGTTTTTTGTAGCCCCCTCCAGGTGCAGACTTGCGCCCAGCATACTCATACTGAAAGACCCTGCAAATTGGGTAGGACGCTTGTAGGCCACATCGAGCACACTGCTCATCTTATCTCCGTACTTTGCCTGAAAACCGCCTACAGAGAAGTTTACGTTGGAAACAAGGTCAGCGTTCACAAAGCTAAGGCCCTCCTGCTGGCCTGAGCGCACCAGAAACGGCCTGTAAATCTCGAAGTCATTTACATACACCAGATTCTCGTCGTAGTTGCCACCGCGCACACTGTACTGTGAGGTAAGCTCATTGTGTGAACCAACAGCTAGTTTTATCAGCCCTTCCACGCCACCAATAGTGCTGGGCATAAAATTGGCCTTACTCAGGTCCAGATACACACTGCCTGCCTCAGATCTTTTATGTTCGCTTTTCTTGGTGAATTCCTTGAGTTCGGTAACATTTTCATTGAGTTTAATATCAATGGTGCGGGTTTCGCCTGCCTTAACATTTATTCTCTTACGCAGTTGTTCATACCCGGCATAACCAAATATGATGGTAATATTTTTATCAGCAGCTATTTCAAGGCTGTAGAAGCCTTTGGCATTGGTATAGGTGCCTATGCCGGTAGCCTCATCAGCCACTACAGCCTGTTCTAGTGCCTTTCCCTTTTCGTCTTTTACTACACCGCTGATAACTGCGCGCTGTGCGAACGCGAAAACAGACACCAATGTAAAAATGGCCAGTAAAAAGATTCTTCTGTAAAGCATAACCGTTAAACGCAGTGAAAGTAACTTTATTTTCCGATTTGCTTCAGCCTTTTGATCATATCAGCTGGGTCGGGTGCGGAAAATACGGTATTGCCTGCCACAAGCACATCGGCACCGGCAGCAATAATATCACCTGCATTTTCCAATGTAACGCCACCGTCTATCTCTATCAGTGTGCTGCTGCCGGCCGCAGTAATGAGTTCTTTTGCCTGCCTGATTTTGTTGTAGGTAAGTGGCAGGAATTTCTGCCCGCCAAAACCCGGATTAATGCTCATTACCAGCAGCAGATCTATTTCGTGGATAATATCCTGCACCATAGATACTGGCGTATGCGGATTGATTGACAAACCTGCTTTCATGCCCAGCGCCCTGATTGATGTAAGTGTACGGTGCAGATGGTAGCCAGTTTCGTAATGTACTGTCAGGTAGTCGGCGCCTGCTTTTTTGAAATCTTCCAGATAACGCTCCGGTTCCACAACCATCAGATGCACATCGAACGTCTTTTTGGCACGCTTCTTCATCTGGGATATTATGGGCATACCATAACTGATATTTGGCACAAAACTGCCATCCATCACATCCAGATGAAACCAGTCTGCTTCACTATCGTTGATCATGTCTATGTCTCTTCCCAGGTTCAGGAAGTCAGCGGAAAGCATTGAAGGAGCTATTATTGGCATTTTTTATAGTAGTTAGTAGTTAGTATTTAGTAGATAGTCGTAAGTCGTAAGTCGTCAGTTGTAAGTCGTGAGTCGGTTTTGTTTTTTAATTTTTGTTTCCCCGCAGGCGCTTGAGCGCTTCTTTGGGGCTTTTGTATCCGGTATCGAGGGCTATGGCCATCTTGTAGTCGTCTACTGCATTTTTTATGCTGTCCAGAAACTCACTGCATACACCGCGGTTGTAGTAGGCGGTTGGGTTGGTAGGGTCTGTTTTTGTAGCCATATCAAACTGGCGGTATGCCTTGGCAAATGAATCCTGAGCAATAAAAATAAAGCCCATATTGAAATAAGCGTCGGTATAATGATTGTTGCGTATGATACATTCCTTGTAAGCAGCTTTTGCCGCAACAAAATCCTTGTTTTGCTGGTAGTAAACGCCCTTGGCAAAAATTGGGAATACGTCTGTGCTGTCGGCATGAAAAGCTTTATCGAGGTAGGAGAGGGCAAGTGGGTCTTTTTTTGCACTGTACATGAGGCCCAGTTGCACAATGGCCTCCTTATAGTCTGGTGCCACTTGCACAGCCGTCTGGAAACTGGATATTGATTTGGCAGTATCCTTCATGTCTTTATACAGCATCCCTTTCAGAAAGTAAGCTTCTGGTTCATAAACGTTGCCACGCAGCACAATATTCAATTCGGCAAATGCTTTGTCGTATTCTTTAATATAGAGGAATAGTTTTGCAATTTTCAGGTGTGCTTTCTTGTCTGCAGGGTTTTTGGCAATGGCTTTCTGAAACCACTCTACGGATGCGGTAATGTCTTTGTTTTCAAATAGTAGTTCACCAATAGCACTATAATATTCCGCTTTATTGGAGTCTATTTTAATTGCTTTTTTGTAGTCTTTTATGGCCAGGCTGTCCAGTTGCATGCGGTGCAGCATATTGCCTCTTTGCAGGTATAGGCCGGCATCGGTGGGTGCATTTTTTATCTGGTCGGTGATTACTTTCAGGTTTGGGTTTTCTGTCAGGATACGGTTATCGTCGCCGGCATCTTCTTTCGTTTTATTGTTTTTGCAGGCCACAAAAAGTATCAATCCCAGCACCAAAGGGACATACTTTATCCATGATTTCTTCATGATGCAAACTTAATCAAAAAATTAGTCGTAAGTCGGGAGTTGTTAGTTGAATGAGATTTGTAATATCAATGGGATTGCAAGTCGCATTATCTGCATAACTAAGTAAAATTCTTTGCACTATTTATTTCATAAAAAAAAGGCTTTCTTCCGGTTACTACCGTTTTTGTGACCTGCCTGTAGTAGGAACCAAGAAACAAACACTTACCTATCTATAACTTCACAAACTTAATCACTTGGTTGCTCTGTTCGCCATGTAGAGTTAAAAAATATAATCCGGCGGGTAAGAATGATACATCTATACGCAGTACATCGTTAGGATTTATGTACAAACCAGAAGCTGTCATTTGTTTACCCATTGTATTGACGATGGCGAGTGTACTGGATGTATTATTACTATTTTCGATAAATAATTCATTATTCGTGGGATTCGGCCATATGCGTATTCCATCGGTTGCTTTAGAATAAGAAATTGAAGATGAACCCAGTGCACAATTTGATACAGTCACGCATATTGTCATTGTATCGGAGAGGTAATCACAGTCATTCACTTTTATTTTAAAAGTATCAGCGCCTACATATCCTGCCGCTGGGGTATAAGACAATCCGGTGGGAGTAACAGTGCTCCCGGTAGAGGCAGCAACATAGCTGCCCGTCACTGTACCATGCATCGCTGTTGCGGCTATACTCCAGTTCAGGGTTTGAGAGCTGTCTGTATCTGCTACTGGCAATAGTGCATTTATTGGTGCGTTTATAGTGCTGGCGCATACGTTCAATGTCTGTGTATGGCTTAAGGTAAAGAGCGGGGAGTGATTGTATTGAATTTTACGAATAACATTATTACTCCCGTCAGTGAAGTAAACATTTCTGGCACAATCAACTGATACAAGCGGTTGCTTTATTCTTGCTGCCGTAGCCGGGCCTCCATCGCCGCTGTAGCCTGCCACACCAGTGCCAGCAATCGTTGTTATAATACCAGCAGTATTAACTTTTCGTATCACGCTATTTATAGCATCGCTTATGTATAAGTTTCCTAAGTCGTCTATACCTACACTTGAAGGTTGGCTTAGCAAAGCGGCAGTTGCCGGCCCGCCATCACCTGAATAGCCCATGGTGCCCATGCCTGCTACGGTAGTAACGATGCCCATCGCATCTATTTTGCGGACTCGACGGTTAAATACATCAGGAACAAACAGGTTCCCCGCCATATCTATTGCAATATGGCCTGGGGCGTTAAACTGGGCTGCGGTAGCAGGCATGCCATCACCGCCATAGCCGGCAATACCTGTGCCGGCTATAGTGGAAATGATACCAGCGGTATTTATCTTACGGATTACATAACAGCCATTATCTGAAATAAATATATTGCCTGACGCATCCAAAACTATGCCCGAAGGATATTTTATCTCGGCATCAGTGGCCATGCCACCATCTCCGGTGTAACCATATGTTCCATTACCCGCAATGGTAGATATGATTCCTGATGTGTTAACTTTGCGGATTCGCCGGTTAGTTACGTCACAAATATAAATATTTCCTGTGCCATCTATAGCTATAGCTGTAGGATTATAAAGCTCTGCTGCTGTAGCCGGGCCTCCATCCCCGAAAAAGCCCGGAGTACCATTTCCTGCAAATGTGGTAATAATACCTGCACTATTTATTTTACGTACACTACTATTGCCGCCATCGCTAAAATACATATTACCCGCCCCGTCAAAAACAATTCTAACCGGTCCCCATAATTTTGCACTTGTAGCCGGACCACCGTCTCCGCTATATCCTGCGATCCCAATTCCGGCTATTGTTGAAATGGTCTGTGCGTGCGAGACCATGGTGCAGGAAAGCATCAGCATACTAAAGAGATAGGAATAGAAAAGCGACCTATTAGTCTGCATTTGATTTTGATGTTGCATAGCAAATAATTATCAGTAAATCAGTAAAAAATAGCTAATTCTACGAGTGGTTTTTTTTGTAATTTAAATGCCTTAGTAAATGTCTATTTGAACGTCCAAAGGATTTGTTGAGCCATTTGTCCATGTAGCATAGTAAGGCGAAGAGCCGTACAATGGACTACTCCCGCATCCTGAACCGCTTAAAGCACCCGTAGTGCCATAGCTACATCCGGGATAGTCGATGTACGCATAGGTCCAGTTAAAACCGACAGTGCCTGCAATATAACACCCACTACCCCCACCTCCACTGCAAACCATTGTTGTAAAGCCTACAGCAGTACATGATGGGCTGCAAGATGGATTATAACTGACCCCTGTTTCAAAATCACAAGGATCCGTCCATGTAAAAGTAACGCCCGAAGGTACAGTGAATTGATTGGCAACAATTTGATTGCAAGTAGGAGTGCCACAACAAGTACATTTTGCGTACATAGTTACAGAATAACTACATCCAGAAGAACTATGATTAATTACAGTCAAAGCTCCATTTTGAGCATAAGTAATAGCAAATTCAAATATCAATAGTGTAACAAAGAATAGATTTTTCATTTTGTTTAATTTTTAGTTAAAAATTAACGTTAAATAAAAATAAGCAATTATTTTTGAATGGGAAAGTATATTTTCATTTCCGTCCCAGCAGAGTCTCCTCGCATAGCCCCTGTGCGCCTGCCGAGGGACTCTGCGGCCACCAACTCATTTACAAAGTGTTCGTACGTTTATTGCGCAGCAGTGCAAGAACTGCCGGAGAGTCCTTCGTTCTATTGCCGATTTAAGACACAGTCTTAAATCAGTGGGGGAAACCTGCTTAGGCACTCGATGACAACGGGACAACTACTTAGCTTCCAAACACATCCTTGATCTTATCAAAAAATCCGCGTTCGTCCCTTTCCTTTTTGGCTTCGGGACCGGGTTTGAAGTTGGGGGAGTTTTTGAGTTTTTCTAGCATGTCTTTTTCGTCGTGGGTAAGGTGCTGGGGCGACCAAACGTTTACCTCAATCAGTTCATCTCCTTTTTCGTAAGACGACTGGAATGAAGGGAACCCCTTGCCCTTAAGCCTGAAGATCTTGCCGCTTTGTGTGCCGGGTGGTATTTTTATTTTGGCTTTGCCGTCTATGGTAGGTACTTCGGCCTGCATACCCAATACTGCCTCGGGGAATGAAATGTGTAAATGATATACTACATCCAGATCGTGCCTTACCAGTGATTCGTGTTTTTCTTCTTCTACCAGCAATAGCAAATCGCCGGGAGGTCCGCCACGTTCGCCGGCATTACCGCGCCCGCTCATGCTTAGCTGCATGCCATCCTGCACACCTGCAGGTATATCCAGGCTCAGTGTTTCTTCGCCGTATACGCGTCCTTCGCCTTTACAATTCGTGCATTTGGACGTGATGGAAGTGCCCTCGCCGCTACAGGTAGGGCAGGTAGTTACTGTCTGCATCTGGCCCAGAAAGGTGCTGGTTACTTTGCGCACCTGACCCGAGCCATTACACGTACCGCAGGTCTGGATAGAACTTCTGTCTTTAGCGCCGTTACCACCGCAAGTGTCACAAACAATATGTTTCTTTACTTTAATCTTTTTGTTGGCACCGTTGGCTATTTCGGTAAAGTCCATTTTTAGTTTAATGCGCAGGTTTGCACCACGGGTACCCTGCCTGCGGCCACCACCTCCGCCTCCGCCAAACATGCCGCCAAACATATCGCTGCCAAACACATCACCAAAATTCTGGAATATGTCTTCCATGCGCATGCCGCCCGGCCCCTGACCTCCAAAACCACTGTTGCCACCCATGCCTGAATGGCCAAAGCGATCGTACTGAGCGCGTTTGTCGGGGCTGCTGAGCACCTCATAGGCTTCTGCAGCTTCCTTAAACTTTTCTTCGGCTTCTTTGTTGCCCGGGTTTTTGTCGGGGTGAAACTGCATAGCAATCTTGCGGTATGACTTTTTAATTTCATCAGCCGAAGATCCTTTGGACACTCCCAGTATATCGTAATAATCTCTTTTAGCCATTGTCTTTTTATGGAATTTGGTCCCGATAGCTATCGGGAGGTATTTGGTCCCGATAGCTATCGGGAGGGGTTTTGAATTTTTGTTTTGAACTAAAGGTTGCTATGCTGCAATTGTAATCATTTCTTAATTATCATTCAACCACTCAACCACTCAACTAACTCCCTTATTTGCCAACCACCACCTTTGCGTGCCTGATCAGTTTGTCTTTGAGGTAGTAACCTGCCTCTACAACATCAATTATCTTGCCCTTCATTTCCTCGGTAGGTGCCGGAATCTCAGTAATGGCCTCATGCACATCAGCGTCAAAATCCAGGTTAAGCGCTTCCATTTCCTTCAGCCCTTTTTGTTGTAGTACACTCTGTAATTTATTGAAAACCAGTGTTACACCTTCTTTAATTAAAGTAACATCATCGGTGGTTTTCATCTGCTTTTCGGCTCTGCTAACATCGTCCAGTACCACCAGCAGCGACTGTATAATGTCTTTACCGGCAGTTTGAATCAGTTCCAGTCTTTCTTTTGAATTTCTCCTTTTGAAATTTTCAAACTCGGCAATCAGCCTTATGTGTTTGTCTTTTGATTCTGCCAGTTCCATTTTCAGCTTTTCAGCCTCATCGTCATTACTCTCCGGCAGGTCCACAGTTCCTCTTTCGTCTGTATTCAGTTCATTGGAAATCACCTCCTCCATTTGTTCGTTTTCTGACATGTTGTCGGCAGTCTCATTATTGGTTTTATTATTATGTGTTGTTTTATCAGTCATAACCCTCTTTTTTTTGAAAAACATAGTGTGAATACTGGGTGCAATAATTTTGCCAAAGCCATTTTTTAGACAAAATGGCGCATGCTAAAATAGGCAATCTGCCGTTATTAATATCAGCCACCTAGAAAACGGGATCGAAGGGCAAGCTTGAGGCAGTACAGGTATTTTCTGATTCAGTAAAGTTATTCCGTAATATTTAATATCTTTCTGAGGAATTTGAGTTTCGTTTACATTTCTGCAAATAACATCGTTTATGAAAAACAATATAGTTGCCATTATTATCTCAGTTGCGTTTATTGCTGGCGGACTAATACTGGAACGTGGATATAATTACAAATTCAAAAGTCATAACACGATCAGTGTGGCAGGCAGTGCCTACTATAATTTTACAGCCGATCTGATTGTCTGGTCAGCAAGTTTTGAGCGCACATCTATGGATATCAAGGATGCTTACACCCATCTGAAAGAGGATGAGCATCAGATTCAGGCCTATATGCTGGCTCATGGCATTGATCAGAAAGAGGTTATTTTTTCTTCAATTGTGAGCGAAAAGCTGAGTCAATCCAACTACAACGCTGACGGTAAGATCATAGGTAACACATTCAAGGGTTATAAACTCACTCAGTCTGTAAAAATAGAATCTAAGGAAATAGACAAAGTGGAGAAAGTGAGCCGTGAGATAACTGAACTGCTGCAGGGCGGTATAGAGCTGAGTTCCAGTGAGCCGCTCTACTACTATACCAAGCTGAGCGATCTGAAGATCAACCTGCTGGCACAGGCTTCGGCCGATGCCTACAACAGAGCCAGTACGCTGGCCAAAAATGCGCATGGCAGTATAGGCAAACTGAAAGAAGCCAGCATGGGTGTGTTTCAGATAACCGGCCAGTACAGCAACGAAACATTTACCTACAGCGGCGCATACAACACCAGCAGCAAAAACAAGACTGCCAATGTGATTGTGCGAATGGAATACCAGTTAGAATAGCCAATCAATTCAACAGATGGTTGTTGGCCAATACTTTGCCATTTGCATCTTTTGAAATAATGAGTGCGTCGGCCGGGCGAAGCATCAGTTCGTCCATAACTTTGTAGGTGTTGCCGGGCTCATTCACCAAGTGGCATCTTACATTTTTGCAGCGCAGTGGTACTTCCAAATAAACCGCCCCCCTGAACCATAATCCCTTATTGTCAGTACATTCTTTGGTGAGCATATTCACATTACCGATCACCTGGCCACTGCTATCAAGCAGATCAAGGATGGCGAAGGGGCTCCGGTAATTTTCGTTACCCAAAAGAAACCAGCACGAAGATTCATAGAGTTGTTTGTCTTTTTTGGCAGCAACCGGAATGCTGATGAGGTCAGTGTCCTTTTGTGCAATCTGTGGGCATGCGCCTTTACCAAAGAAAGGCTGATCTGTGCTCAATCCATCAAAATGCTGTACAAACCAGGAGCCGGCATCTCCAATTGCAGTATCACCTGCAGCCATGTTTTTTGCTATAGCTATTGCACTGTCGGCATACATTTTATCGTTGGCTCTGAGGCGGGCAGGGTAGCAGGCATATACGAATGTGTAGTTAAATCCGCCTATCAGATCTGATGACTGCAACAGGTATTTTTGATCAGGATCGAGCGGGTCGCCGGCCAGATGCAGCAACAGGAAGGGTTTGTTGCTCTTGATATCATTCAGTATTTGTTTGCGGGCAAACGGACCTCCCGCTATACGCACCTGCTGCTCTGTAATACTCCACGACGACCGGGACATCATAATATCTACAATGGGCAAACGGAGCTGCATGGCAGCGATAGCGCATTTTGAGATACCGTTGTCGAGCACCTGATTGCCCAGCCATATTTTCTCTGACACGATAGCAAAAAAAGGCACAGTAAGGATCGCTTGAAAATCTGCAGCCTTGTGGTTATGAGCGGTTAGAAAACTGTTCCAGTCGGTTTCATTGTTGCCGGTAAGGGCGTAATAATTTTTTTCGGCTCCTTCTAAAAGTTTACGATAGAAAGAAATGAAGCTGGAAGTTTCGAAAGCCCAGAGAACTAAAAATGCCGATACAAGAATATAAGAGGTGGTTTTTCTGCCATTGGTCTGGCCGTTGCTGAACCATGTGTTGACAACTACAACAGCATATACCGACAGTATGTAGTAGCATATCCAACTGAACCGGTTGAGGGTTCTGAACTGGCGGAAGGCTGAGACATAATCTAGCAGCCACTCCATGTGATACACAAACGGGACGCCCATAGCCAGCAGTAGCGCACACAAAGCAAGTATCAGCCAGATGCGGGAGAACCTGTCTTCGCCAATAATAAGCTTATCGCTCTGTTTACGGCGCCTGAAAATGAAACCCCTGACAAAGGAAACCAGAATTACACATATGGCTGCAATTCCTGTATAAGTTGAGCCTTCTCCTTCTTCGCTTATGGTTATAAACTCAGCTTTTTCTTTGACAAACCGCCAGATAGGAGAAAATGGATACGTAAGTATGTCCTCGCCCCGGTACAGCTGTTCAGCACTCCGTACGGACTGGTGGGCCTGTCGGTAACGGTATCAGTAGCTTTCATAAACAGGGCCACGAGGCCAAAAACAACTATTACAGATACCAGCAAGGGCAGCGTATGTACCAGCCGCTGTTTTATATCTTTTTTGCTGGTAATGAAATAGCTGAAGCTGTAAAATAATGTCCAGAAAAGGATGATAGCCAAAAATAGGGGT
Source organism: Sphingobacteriales bacterium (assembly GCA_900299255.1). GTDB lineage: Bacteria > Bacteroidota > Bacteroidia > Chitinophagales > Chitinophagaceae > Nemorincola. Next base: position 3,053 of record OMJB01000083.1, on the reverse strand, counting down.
GGAGGAATGCTGTGGTGATACCCAGTAAAAAGAAATACAACGGATACCGCCAGTGGGCATTTTCCCTGTATCTGATGGTCCAGTAAAACAACATGGGAATCACACAGCAGTAGCCGAGTGCGTAGTGCCCGCCGATACCAAATACCTGCGGAGCCATGACGCCTATAAGCCCCGATGCTGCCAGGGCAATCAACGGATGAACTTTGAAATGCAGTAAAATCCGGTTGATGAATACAATGGACAGCATGAAACTGGCCAGAAAGCACCAAAGCAGTACACTCATTGCCTGCGGCAGCGATATATGCCCTAGGTGCCCTAAATTAACTGAAATTAATGGCTGGCCATCGGTATAGGTGATATGCTCGCCATAGGGGTAATTCATGCCGGTAAACCAGGTGCCCTGCCCATAAAGACTGTGGTACAGGTACGTAAAAGTATTCTTGCCGCCATCGCCCCAGATGCTGGGTATAGTATGCCCTGGGTGCAGTACCACCGACGGGAAAACAAGCATGGCAATGGCCAGCGCAAAAGCGATAGATACGACGGTCTGTATGGCCGGGTTCTTCATCACGTTGTTATAGCCTGTGCAAAAACACAGCAGGGTGCAAAAATGGTGAATATTATTTTACAATTACAGTTTTTCAGGAAGCGGGCTCACCCTTTTTTCACCCTGGTGAAGGGTGCAAATCACCCTTCTGGCGGTACATGTGCCCCATAGCACTCTGGTACTTTTACGATGTCACAAAAAACTTATTCAATTATGAAAATGCTCTTATTTTTCTGCCTGCTAGTGGGTACAGTGGGTATAGCTGCGGCGCAGCCTGCTATGAATCATGGTAACTGGGAAACGAACACGTCTGCCAGGAGCAGGGCGCACCAGGCGGAGCCCAATGAATTTGAAAGCACAGAAATGACTGTAGGGGAGCGGTGCATTACATTTTCTAATTTGCCTGAGGTTAAAAAAGCGGCATGGGTGGTGGTTACCGATGCCAGTGGTGAACTTGTAACCCAGCGGAAGATATCGCCTGCGGATAATACAATAGGCCTGCGCAGCCTTACGCGCGGCGAACTGTACTTTGTGCATATTATGTACAAAGACCAGAGCAGAAAAGGGTTTGTGCTGCATCTGTAACTATACCTGCTTTAAAGTATTGCCCACGGGTTGCCGGTGGGGACGCCAGCAACGGCGAAAGGTGTTTCATCGTCAACCCAGAATCCTACTGTCTAATTCAGCTAGCGTAAAGATGTCTTTTACTTTTATTCTGCCGTCTACTTCGTGCAGGGTGCAGCATTCGTTTCTAGGATCGTGCTCAAAATAAAGAACCCAGTTGCCGGCCACGGCTTCGCTGAGTAGTTTGTGTTTTTCTTTGAGTGTATCCATAGGGCGCATATCGTATGCCATTACCCACGGCATAGACACATGTGCGGTGCTGGGCAGCAGGTCGGCACAGTACAGAATGCTGGTATTTTTGTAACTGATCTGTGGCAGCATCATATTATCTGTATGCCCGTTTACGTGCCTGATACGGATGTTTTTAATCCACTCTTCGCCTTCTGCGGCTTCAACAAATTTCATTTGCCCGCTTTCCTGAATAGGTAATATGTTCTCTTTCAGAAAGGAAGCCTTTTCCCTTTCGTTAGGTTCCAAAGCGGATTTCCAGTGAATTTCATTTACCCAATAGGTAGCGCTTTTAAATGCCGGTACCAGCTTGCCGTCTTCCAGGTTTATAGAACCACCACAATGATCAAAGTGCAGGTGTGTGAGAAATACATCAGTAATATCTGCGGCTGTGAATCCGTTTTTTGCCAGGTTCTTTTCAATCGAGTCTTCGCCATGCGGGTAGTAATGACCGAAAAACTTAGCATCCTGCTTGTTGCCCATGCCGTTGTCGATCAGTATCTTCCTGTCGCCGTCCTCTATCAGCAGGCACCGCATAGCCCAACTGCACATATTGTTGTCATCGGCCGGGTTGGCTTTATTCCACATGCTTTTGGGTACCACGCCAAACATTGCTCCGCCATCCAGTTTAAAGTATCCCGCATTTATTGAGTATAGATTCATATATTATATTGATCTGAAAGAAAATGAGAATTCAAGCAAAATTATTCATTTACCACCTATCAGGAGGTTAACCACAATTATTTATTTCCTGATGATGCGGCAGGTATTTTCAGTGCAGCGAACAATACTACAGCTCCAATGGCAAAAAATGTGATCAGTGCAATGATTGCGCTGCGCATATCCAGTATACTGTCTATAAAACCAAATGAGGCCATGCCCAGCACAATAGCCATTTTCTCGGCTACGTCATAGAAACTGAAAAACGAGGTGGTGTCGTGCGTAGGCGGCATCAGTTTTGCGTAAGTAGACCTGCTGAGCGACTGAATACCACCCATGACCAGGCCCACAACTGCCGCTACAATATAGAACTGAACGGCGGTGTAGGTATAGTATGCTGCAATACAAACACCTATCCATATACATACTACAAAAAGCAATACCCGGAGGTTGCCGAATTTTTCAGAGAGCTTTGCCATGATGTAGGCGCCGGCTATAGCCACCAGTTGTATCACCAGTATAACGCCTATAAGCTGGCTTGTCTCCATTTTCAGTTCTTTACTGCCAAAGAGCGCTGCAGCCAGCATTACCGTCTGCACGCCCATACTGTAGAAGAAAAATGCGCCCAGGTAGGTTTTCAGCACCGGCAGTTGGCGCAACTGCTGCCATACTTTTTTCAGTTCACTAAATCCACCTGTGAGTACGTTGTAACCATCTTTTGCATCAGCGGGGCTGCTCTTGGGCAGTTTGAAAAAAGTGATCTGCGCAAATCCGGCCCACCAGATACCAACCAGAAAAAAAGAAAGCCTGGGTGCGAATGTGCTGTCGGTTATCCCGAACCAGTCTGGTTTGAGCACAAACACAAAGCATATGATCTGCAATATCACGCTGCCTATATAGCCATATGCAAATCCCTGTGCGCTCACCCTGTCCCTGTCTGCTTCGGCTGCAATTTCGGGCAGGTAAGAATTATAAAATACCAGGCTGCCGCAGT
>OMJB01000082.1 GCA_900299255.1 Sphingobacteriales bacterium | reverse complement strand
TTGCCCTTAATCCTAATCCGGCAATACCAGGCGGTGCAACTTCAGTTTGTGCCGGACAAACAGCAACTTTAACCGATGCAACTCCGGGCGGTACCTGGACAAGTGGTAACACTACACTTGCAACTGTGGTTTTAGGTTCAGGTGTTGTTACAGGTATTACTGCAGGAACGCTAAATATGACCTATACAATAGGTTCAACAGGCTGTAAGTCTTCAGCACCATTTACTGTATTTGCGGCAGCCGGCCCTATAAGCGGTACGCCAAATGTGTGTGTTGGTAGTACTACGACATTAACTGACGCGGGTGGCGGTACATGGACTAGCAGTGCGACAGGTGTTGCAACTGTTGGTGCGGGCTCCGGTGTTGTTTCTGGTGTTGCACCTGGTACAACTACTATTACTTATGCGCTGCCTACGGGTTGTTCAAACAGCATTTCAGTTGTTGTTAATCCATTGCCAATCCCCTACACTGTAACTGGTGGTGGTAGCTTTTGCCAGGGATCTGGCGGTGTGCATGTAGGTATTTCATACTCAAATTCAGGTGTACTTTATCAGTTATATAATGGCGGAACTCCAGTTGGAGGCCCATTGAATGGCTCAAATTCAGGTTTGGACTTTGGCCCACAAGTTGGCCCTGGGACATATACTGTTACAGCGTTCAACCCGCTTACAGGTTGTTCAAACAATATGACCGGTTCTGTGGTTGTTTCAATTAATCCATTGCCACTGCCGCACAACGTGATTGGCGGAGGTAATATCTGCTTTGGTGGTACTGGCTTGCCAATAGGGCTTGATGGTTCTGACCTTGGTTCAAAATACCAGTTATATAATGGTGCAACTCTGGTTGGCCCACTTGTAAATGGTACAGGTGCAGCAATCACATTTGGCTCGTTTACAACTCCTGGTACATATACTGTTGTTGGTATTGTAACAGCTACAGGCTGTACAGACCTGATGGTTAATAATGCAGTTATCACAATTAATCCATTGCCAAGTGCTTACGGATTATCAGTAACTAACGGTGGTAATTACTGCGCAGGTGGTGCTGGCCAGGCCATTATGCTTTCAAGTTCAGACCCAGGAGTTAATTATCAATTATATTTAGGCACTACAGCAGTTACCGGTGGATTACTTACTGGCACAGGTACCGGGCTTAACTTTGGTTTGTTCACAGCCCCAGGTGCATACACTGCAAAAGCCACAGATCCTTTAACAGGTTGTTCTAACAATATGCTCGGATCAGTGAATATTGTTATTAACCCATTGCCGGCTGCATACAATGTTACCGGCGGTGGGCAATACTGCGCTGGTGGTGCTGGTTTGCACGTTGGCACTGCTTTTTCAAATATTGGTATCAGGTATTACCTGTGGTTTGGCGGTGTTATAATTGATTCTGCCGATGGATCGGGTACTAGCCTGGATTTCGGTGCACGTATGGCTCCGGGTTTTTATACTGTTACAGCAACTAACCTTGCTACAGGATGTACAAATAACATGACTGGCAGTGCAAACATAACAGTTAATACACCTCCGCTTGCCTATAATGTTACAGGTGGTGGCAACTATTGTACCGGTGGTGCTGGTGTGCCAATCGGAACAGACGGTTCTGACCTCGGAATTGCATACCAGCTTTACCGCGGAACTACAGCCCTTGGCCTCCCATTGCCAGGAAACGGGTCTCCGCTCAATTTTGGCAATGTAACTATCGCTGGTACTTATACCATTGTTGCAAGAAATGTAATTACTTCTTGTACAACAAATCTAGGCGGCAGCACCGTAGTTGGTGTTAATCCATTACCGGTTGTTCATGCTGTTACCGGCGGCGGTAACTATTGTATGGGAGGTACTGGAGTAAATGTCAACCTCAACGGTTCTAACGTTGGCACAAATTATGATCTGTATCTGGGAAGTTTCCTCATTCCGGGAACAACTATTGCTGGTACAGGTTCGGCAATTTCATTCGGTCCTCAGACGCTGCCAGGTGTTTATACCGTGGTTGCTACTGATGCGCTTCTTCCAACAGCCTGCACAAAAGTTATGGCAGGTAGTGCTACTGTAGTAGTTAACTCATTACCGGTTGCATACAATGTAACAGGTGGTGGTGATTATTGCTCAGGTGGCACAGGTCGTGCAATTGGTCTCGATGGTTCTACTCCGGGTATCAGCTATCAGCTGATCAATGTTACACCTTCTGGTACGCCAATGTCGGGTTCAGGTGGCGTCCTAAACTTTGGCCTGAGAACAGCTTCAGGTAACTATACAGTTCTTGCTACTAACCCGCTCACAGGCTGTAGCAATACAATGAATGGCAGCGCAGATATCTTTGTAAATCCATTGCCTACGGCTTACCCAATGTCAGCTGGTGGTTCTTACTGCGCATCTGATCCTGGTATAGACGTTTACCTCGTTCCAACTGATATCGGCTTTGACTATCAGTTGTACCGTGGTTTAACACCAGTTGGCCTTCCTCAGTCAGGTACTGGCGATACGCTTCATTTCGGCCCTGATACTGCCGGTACTTACGTAATTAAAGCTACCGATCAGTTGACAGGTTGTTCAAGGTTCATGGGCGGAAGCACAACAGTTACAAAGATTCAGCCAATCGCATTTAATGTAATGGGTGGTGGCAGCTATTGCGCTGGTGGTAACGGTGTAAATGTAGGAACATCAGGTTCTGAAATTGGCTGGGATTACACTATGCTCATTGATGGCATTCCTACCGGAACGGCGATTTCTGGTTCTGGCACGCCTTTGAATTTCGGCTTGCAGACTGCCGCAGGCGCATACACAGTAGTAGCAACTAATACTACGTTCGGTTGTGTTGGCACAATGAACGGCAGTGTTACTGTAGCAATCAATCCATTGCCTCCGGTTAATTCTGTAATAGGTGGTGGTATTTATTGTGCCGGTGGTCCTGGTGTTCACATCAACCTGAGCACAGGTAATACAGGTATCAATTACCGCCTGTTTAACGGTGTATCTCCATTAGGCAGTGCTGTAAGTGGTACTGGTTCTGCGCTTGACTTCGGCCTGGTAACAGTAGCAGGTACTTATAAAGCAGTAGCTACTAACGCAGTAACCGGTTGTTCTGATACAATGTCAGGAAGCGCAACTGTAACAATTAAATCTTTGCCAACAGCTTACCCTGCAAGTGTAACTGGAGAGCGTGCATTGTATCCTGGTTATTTCTGTGCAACAGATACGGGCGTACATGTGTACCTGCCTAACTCTAATACGGGTGTAAAATATCAGCTCTGGAGAGGTTCAACTATGATTGGTGGTACAGTGCCTGGTACTGGAACAGTTGTTGATTTCGGCTTACAGAATGTAGCCGGAAGCTATACTATCACAGCAACAGATACTACTGCAGCTCCTTTCTGTACAAACAACATGCTCGGGTCAGCAGTGGTACATATCGTTCCATTACCAACAATACAGAACGTAACCGGTGGTGGTAAATTCTGCCCAGGCGGTGTAGGCGTGCGTATTGGCCTGGATGGTTCTGAGCCAGGTATCATTTACAATCTCTGGAACGGCAGCACATTCTCTGGCAGCCTTGCTGCAACTGGTGGTGCACTTGATTTCGGTTACAAAGACAGCGTAGGTACTTACACTGTAGTTGGTACAAGTTCTATTATCTGGTGTGCCAACAATATGTTCGGTACTGCAGTTGTAGCACACGATACCATCTATACGCCTAATGTTGTGCTTCGTGCATTCCCTGGCAACGATGTTGGCGTATGGCACATTGATTCAATGAGGGCTGAGGTTACCAACGGTGGTACTAACCCTACATTCCAGTGGGTAATCAATGGCCACCCTATTGTTGGTGCTACTAACCAGTCATTCACGCATCATGAGTTCTTTAACAAGGATTCAGTTGCATGTATGGTTACAGCTAGCGGCAACTGCGGCGGAAACACAACTACTAAGTCAATGATCATCACGCTGCATACTGAAGGTGTTAACCCAATAGCATCTGTAAACAGCCAGTTGATGTTGATTCCTAACCCTAACAAAGGCGTGTTTACTGTAAAAGGAACACTTGGAACAACAATTGACGAAGAGGTGACTCTTGAAGTTGTAAATATGCTGGGCCAGGTAATTTACAGCGGAAAAGCAGCAAGCAAAAACGGTTCTGTTGATGAATCTGTTCGCCTGAACAACAATCCGGCAAACGGAATGTACATCCTGAACGTTCGTTCAAATACACAGAATTCAGTTTTCCACTTTGTGATTGAGCAATAAGGCCACACTAAGTGAAACATAAAATGATAAAGCCCCTTTTTTTAGGGGCTTTATCATTTTATAGCGTGTTTGTGAACTTGTTATGCTGCTGTTGCAATTAATGTGCTTCGAGCCAGTTAATGCCTATGCCCGTTTCTACATCTGCCGGTACATCATAAGGCAGCTTCATGGCATGCTGCATGCATGATTTCACAAGGTCGCTAACTTCGTTTTCTTCGCCCTTCGGTACGTCAAAAACAAGTTCGTCATGCACCTGCAGTATCATTTTGGTTTGTAGCTTACGTGATTTCAGCTCTTTGTGAACGGCAATCATAGCCAGTTTGATCATATCTGCGGCGGTACCTTGTATAGGCATATTGATGGCGTTGCGTTCGGCGTATCCGCGTACAGTGAAGTTTGCTGAATAAATATCTTTCAGCCAGCGCTTGCGGCCCATTATTGTCTGAACATATCCATGCTCTTTTGCAAAATTGATGGAGCTGTCCATATACTTTTTAATTGCAGGATACTGTATGAAGTAATTGTCAATAATTGATTTTGCTTCAGTTCGGCTAACACCAATATTTTCAGCCAGTCCGAAAGCCGACTGGCCGTATATGATACCAAAATTCACCGCTTTGGCGGCACGCCTCATATCCTTTGTTACTGCGCTTTCTTCTACGCCATATACTTTGGCTGCTGTGGCTGTATGAATATCTTTCCGGTCTTTAAATGCCTGAATCATAGCTTCATCACCGCTGATAGCTGCCACAATTCGAAGTTCAATCTGAGAGTAGTCGGCGGAAATAATATTGTGGTTGTCGTCACGTGAGATAAATGCCCTTCTTATTTCACGCCCGCGCTCTGTCCTGATTGGTATGTTCTGCAGGTTGGGATTGTTACTACTGAGCCTGCCAGTTACTGCTACCGCCTGGTTATAACTGGTGTGCAGCCTGCCTGTCTTAGGGTTGATCAGGCCTGGTAAAGAATCAACATAAGTACTTTTCAGTTTGGTCAGTTCCCTGTACGCAAGAATGTCTTCAACTATCTGATGTTTGTAGCGCAGTTTCTGTAGTATGTCTTCACTGGTTGCATATTGCCCGGTCTTTGTTTTCTTTTGGCCTGAGTCAATTTTCATGATATCAAACAGTACCTCACCCAGCTGCTTGGGTGAGCCAATGTTGAAATTAACCCCTGCATGCCTGAAAATATTTTCTTCAGATTGACGGATATCTTTTTCCAGTTCTTTTGAATATTCCCGAAGGAAATCAACATCAAGGCCCACTCCCTCATATTCCATATCAACCAGTACAGGCACCAGCGGATTCTCTACGCTTTGAAAAACAGTGAGCACATCACGTTCTGCAAGTAATGGGTCAAATGCGTTTTTTAGTTGCAGTGTTACATCAGCATCCTCTGCTGCATATTCTTTAACGTCTTCAATTGGAGCCTCTCTCATGGTCATCTGGCCTTTGCCTTTCTTGCCTATCAGCGTTTCAATTGACACCGGCTCATACCCCAGGTACTTCATGCTTAGCATGTCCATGCTTCGTTTTCCATCAGGGTCTATGACATAATTGGCCAGCATGGTATCATAGATGTTACCTGCAAGTGCAAAACCATACCACTTGAGCATGATCATATCGTACTTGATGTTCTGTCCCACCCAAAGGATATCCGGATCATCAAATAGCGGACGGAACTGGGCCAGTATTTTTTTTACCTCATTCTGGTCAGCCGGTACGGATACAAAATAACCTGTACCTTTTTCACAGCTGAAGCTCATTCCTACCATTTCGGCCAGATTCGGATCTATGTCTGTTGTTTCGGTATCAAACGAAATGATTTTATGCCCACTGAGTTCTTTTACCAGCTTTGCTATATCTTCATCTCTGGTCACCAGTGTATAAGTGTGTGGTACCTGAGTTATGTTGGCGAGGTTGGCAGGCAGCCCTTCGCTTTCCTCTGGTGCAGTTAGTTCAGCAACGGCTATGGATGCCGCCGCAGCAATTGTTGCACCTTTTTTCTGCTGTACCTCATTGCCAAAAAGGTCCGTATTAACTGGTGCAGCCACACCGGTACCCAAAACGCGCTTACTCAGTGTTTTGAATTCCAGCTCATTAAAGATTTCAGTAAGCGCTTCGGCATTCTTCTCTTTCACCCTGAAGTCCTCATCATGAAAGGGTACAGGCACATTGGTAATGATGGTTGCCAGTTTTTTCGACATGATCGCCAGGTCTTTTCCTTTCCTGATTTTTTCACCCATTGCACCTTTAATACTGTCGGCATTCGCTAGAATATTTTCAAGCGTGTCGTATTCTGCCAGCAGTTTGGCAGCAGTTTTTTCTCCTACGCCCGGTATGCCCGGTATGTTATCTACCGCATCTCCCATAAGCCCCAGCATATCAATCACCTGATCTACCCGCTTGATGCCCCACTTAGCGCATACCTCTTTCTCACCCATGATCTCCAGGTTACTGAAGCCGGAGGCAGGCTTGTAAATAAATACTTTCTCACGAACTACCTGGCCGTAATCTTTATCAGGAGTGACCATATAAACGGTATACCCAAGATCGGCTGCTTCAAGGGCCAGCGAGCCTATGATATCGTCAGCCTCATACCCATCCAGCTCCAGGCAAGGAAGGTTGAAACCGCGAATAATTTTTTTGATATCAGGTACTGCTGCTGAAAGGTCCTCAGGGGTTTCCTGCCTGCCTGCTTTATAATCAGGGAAATCGGTATGCCGTTCTGTTGGCGCCGAAGTATCGAATACAACAGCCAGGTGGGTTGGCTTTTCTTTGTTGAGTAGGTCAAGCAGGGTGGTTGTAAAACCGAACTGCGCATTCGTGTTTTTACCCTTGCTGGTTACCCGTGGATTACGAATGAGCGCATAGTAGGCACGGAATATGAGCGCAAATGCGTCAAGCAGGAATAGTTTCTTTTCAGGCATATGCTAAGGTAAATAAAATCAAAAGATAGAACCGGAAAAGAGCAGAATAAAACTTGCCGGCAATCTAACCAAGGTCAATCTCAGTATTATCTCCTATGTTAAGGCTTTGGCTCAAGCCCCGTATGAAAGCATCATTCCCTATTATGGAAGAGTTGAGCACCACCTGCTGCAACTCAGCGTATGAGCCAATTATAGAGTCTTTAATAATAGATGATTCTATTTTAGTACATTCACCAATGGTTACATTGGGGCCAACGATACAGTTATTTATGGTACACCCTTCTGCTATACTGACGGGATGAATAATTACAGTATTATCATAAGGCTGCATCTGTACCCTTTCCGGATGCTCTTCTTCCAACTGGCGTAACAGCGTGGCATTGGTGGAAAGTAATGTTTCTTTCTTGCCGCAGTCAAACCAGTTGCTCACCCTGAATCCATGAAAAGGTACGCCGTCTTCAACCATATGCTGCAGTGCGTTCGTCAGGTGGTATTCTCCGTTTTCGTCAGCGGTATTGTGCAAGTGTTTGTCTAATGCCGCAAACATGGCTCCGGTTTCCTTTATGTAATAGATCCCTACCATTGCCATATTGCTTTTGGGAATGAGCGGTTTTTCTACCATGCGGGTCACCATGTCTTTCTCATTCAGCTCAGCTACGCCAAATCTGCGAGGGTCATCAACTTTCCGCACACCTATCTGCGACACCGGGCTGTTCAGAACTTCTTTGACGTTGTAATCACATACTGTATCGCCCAGCACTATCATTACTTCGTCGTCTCGTACTGCATCTCGCGTAAGCCATATAGCGTGGCCTGTCCCCCGCCTGTCGTTTTGGGTAACTATGCTATGCTTCAGATTAGGATAGGCTTTATCTACATAGCGCTGAATTTTCTCACCCAGGTATCCTATCACGAATATAAATTCATCTACTCCGGCTTCGAGCAACTGATCAATAATAACACCGAGAATGGTTTTGCCGGCTATCGGTATTAAGGCCTTTGGCTGTGTGTAAGTCAGTGGGCGGAGTTTTGTACCCGCACCTGCAACCGGAATAATAGCTTTCACAGTTTCTAGTTGAGTGGTAAAAGTAGTAAAAATGTGGTGAATAGCAGTAAATGTAAAAAGCCCCATACAGGGGCTTTCAAATAACTCAAACCAAAAGCAGGTTTAATAAATAGTAGCACCAAACTCACCAAGCTTAGTGTGCAGCGCTGCCCGGTTGGTTGCCAGGTTATTTTTAAGATCCCAGATAACAAAATAAATAGTTTGCTGATTTTGCAATATCGTTTCGTGGGCCGTTTTATCAGCAGGGCTAGTGGCATGGTGTATGCTTTCTTTGCTGGTTTTCAGCACACTTACCATCATTGTATGTATATCTCCCCATGTTGCCGCTGCCGCAGTCATGTTGGATGCTGCTATTTCTGCGTCCAACTGATTTACTTTAGCTGTAAAAGTAGCAAGTGTTACAGTGGTTTGTGCTGCCGCCCGCTGTATAAATGTAAATGTGCCGGTTGCAGTAAGAAGGAAAAAAGCTAATAATAAACGTTTCATTGAAGTCTTTTTTATAAAGTTATACAAATTTACAATAAAAATGCATTAGTCATTATCATAGACAGAGGCAGCCCCCCCATATAGTTGGGTTTTATACCTTAAAGAAGGTGAATTTATTATTGGCCCCAGCCCCAAATCGGCCCATTTTTTGTCCACAGCTGCAATTGTTTCGTCATCCGATGCTAAAATGTTAGGCCATGGCCGCTCAAACCCATCCAGTTTTTTTGTTTTGCGTGTGCCATCAAGCCCCAGGATATGCTGTTTGCTGCCAGCATAAAAATGATCTCTTTTAGGGTCTAGGTTATTGCAGAATCGCCAGAGTACATCTGCAATGTCATCTGTGCTCACAGTGTGTTCTACATAGCATATTATTTTTATATTATTCAGGGTTGGGTCTTTACAGATGGTATTGTGAACATCCCTCACATGATTGCTTCGGCCTTTCTTTACAGCCACAAACAGTACCGGAATGTCCCAGTCGCTGGCTAGGCGGTCGTTGATTCCGGTGATTTCCGGAAGCGATGACATCAAAGATGATTTAGAAAAACCTGGGTCAGCTTTAAAAGGCAGCAGTGGAGTAGTGATCTCTTCATCAGTTTTTTGGGTTCCGTCTATACACATCTTGCCACCAAAACCCAGTTTTGAACAGCTGTGGTCCAGCACATCCATAGGCCCCTGGCTGAAGTAAATGTCGGTAACCGGGTTAAGATTATTAAGAACGTAGCGGGCCAGGTTTTTGTAGTCATCAATAGGAATTCCGCTGGCAGTTTGCCCGTCAGACAGCACCAGTATTTTATTAAACATCATTTGTCCTGCTCCCCACATGGCATTCATTACTTTTTGTCCCTGTCCGGCATATTCTTTATTGATAGTAGTAATAACCAGATTATGAAATACACCTTCTACCGGCATATTCATGTCTGTTATCTCTGGTACCATCATCATTTTTATGGGGGTCAGGAATATACGCTCCGTAGCCTTCCCAAGCCATGCATCTTCCTGAGGCGGTATGCCTACTATTGTTGCAGGGTATATAGCATCTTTTCTGTGGGTAATTGCTGTAACGTGGAATCTGGGGTAGAAATCAGGTAACGAATAGTAGCCGGTATGATCTCCAAATGGGCCCTCCCATATCAGCTCTTCAGCAGGGTCCACGTAACCTTCAATAATGATGTCGGCATCAGCTGGTACTTCAATCTCCAGCTGAGTGATACAGCGCACCAATTCCACTTTTTTCTTACGAAGAAAACCGGCCAGCATATACTCATCAACATTTTCGGGCAATGGGGCTGTGGCAGCATATGTATATACCGGGTCACCGCCAAGTGCTACCGCTACAGGCATTATCTTGCCCAGCTTCTTATATTCGTTATAATGCCTTGCCGATACCTTGTGCTTGTGCCAGTGCATGGCAGTCATTGTTTCGTCAAACACCTGCATACGGTACATGCCAATGTTGCGTATCCCGGTATTAGGCTCTTTTGTATGTATAGCTGGCAGCGTTATGAACCTGCCACCATCCTGTGGCCAGCATTTTAGAACAGGGATTTTACTCAGGTCTGGTTTAGTCATAACCACCTCCTGGCAGGAGCCACGGCCATTCACTACTTTGGGCATCCACGATGCGAATTTTCCCAACTGAGGCAGCATAGACAGTTTTTCAATGATACCGCTTTTGGGAGCCGACATTTTTTTGAGCAGCGCTTCAATATCGCTGGTGGCATCATCCAGTTTTTCAATACCAAGCGCTATACACATACGCCGCTCATTGCCCATAGAATTAATAAGCAATGGAAAACCAGTACCCGTATTTTCAAAGAGCAGAGCTTTGTTCCTGTCTGGTGACTTTGATACCCGGTCAGTAATCTCAGCTATTTCCAGTACCAGGTCGACAAAAGTCTGTATCCGTACAAGTTCTCCGGCCTGCTCCAGTGCTTCAATAAATGCCCGCAACGATTTATATGCCATACTGCAAAGTTAGGCTGATAAGTTGATTGCAGCATAGGATGTTGCTATGGTAGTGTTATAATTAACTATACATCACGCTGCACTATCAATGAAGGTTTCAACCTGGCTGAGATGCGCTTTCCAATACTGATAAAGGGCCTCTCTATAAGATAATAGAAAAGTGTAGACGTTGTAAAAACCGCAGTAAAGCAGACAAGTGTAAACAATAGCAGGTACTTAATACTAAACGGGCGTTCCAAAGGGCCGCCCATATATTTAAGGGTCATACCCAGTACCAGCAAATGAACGAGGTATATTGCAAAGGAAATCCTGCCCACGAATACAAGTATTCTGTTCTCCAGAATTCTTTGAGCTGTCTTACTTCTGAGTATTGCTACGAGAAATATGAATGAACCGATGGCAGAAAGGACAAAGTACTCTATGCCAGAAAAATTCATCAAATACACAAGCGTGGAACCCAATTCAGAAATCCGGTTGATTTGCCGAAGGGAAAAAAGAACTATTGCTGCAGCCAGTATTAAAAAGCGGTATTTATGCCAATTTGTTTTTTTAAATTCATCGCTGGTGATCATTGAATAATGGCAGCAGGCCAATATACCCAGCAGAAAATGAAAACTGAAACTGATGGTGTTACCGAGAATAATAATAGTCACCAAAAAATAGTTGATAAACCGTTTGTTTTTAAGCGCCAGTGCAATGAAAAAAGGTATAAGAAATGAGCACAGCATTTCTATGGTGAGCGTCCAGCCTGGGCTCCAGAATTTGTTGTTGTACCTGAATAATATAGCCTCCTGCCAGAATTCGAATTTATTAAAAATAAAAAGGTCTTTAAGCAACTGTATGGAAAGGCGGTCGTGAAATGACCAAAGTGCAGATGCTGTTACTAAGATAAAATAAGGTGGAAACAGTCTGAAAAAACGGGTTACATAAAATTTCCTGATATCAAGCGCATTGCCGCCCATGATATATTTATATGATAATACAAAGCCACTGAGTACGAAAAAGAAAGATACCGCATCATTTCCGTTAAATAACAGGCAATAAATTCCAATGTTTCTTGGGTTCTGAAAATTATAAACGTAGCCGGTATAGTGGCTGATAAAAACCATCAGTGCAGCAATGCCTCTTGCAGAGTCAAGATATTTAAGATGCTGTTCTGTATTATTTATATTGCTATTCGGCATAGGTAGTAGGTAAGGTAAATGTAGCGCATTTTCGAAATAAAAATGTTAGCGCCTTATTTTGATTGTCTCGGATTATTTTGCAGAATGGTTTGTTTTCACCTCTATAGCATATAACTATCTATCTTTCTGAATGATTAGTGATGGTTTCATTTTCCCTGTAATAAATTTACCCAACCTGATGAAGGGTAGTTCAATTATATAATGCATAGCAGTGGCTACAACAATTACACTGGCAACGGCCATTAACGTGATACAGGTAAAAGTAGAAACCTTTGGGGGGAAAGTAATGTACTTTTCTACGAACACATACAGCACATTGATTACAAGAACATGAACCAGGTAAATACTATAAGAAATTTTTCCAAGAAATACCAGTAACCTGTTTTCAAGGAAGTGCTGCGCCTGTTTGCTGTGCAGTATGCCTACCAGAAATACGAAACAACTCAATCCGGTATAGCTGAAAAAGTCTAGCCCAAGAAAGGCTTGTATGTATTTAAATGTGGGGCTGAAAGGTAAAATATAGTCAATCTGCCGGATAGAAAAAATAACAAAAGCTAAAGCAAGAACAGGGATGCGGTATTTATACCACGTTGTTTGCCTGAACGACGCTCCTGCTATGTAGCTATAATTTGTGCTGGCAATAATTCCCAAAAGAAACATATAGCTGAAACAAAGGTTGTTCCCCATGATGAGTGTAACCACTATCAGGTAGGGAATGTACTGTTTGTCTTTTAATGCCAGCGCTATGTAAAAGGGTATAAGAAAAGAAACCAGAAGTTCTATTGACAGTGTCCACCCGGGATAGTAAAGTACGTTGTGAACCCTGAATAATAATGCTTCTTCCCAAAATTGATATTTGTTAAAAACGAAAATATCCATAACCGAATGAAGGTTGAGATATTTGCGATAAGCGAAAATAGCCGTGAACAGGAGGGTAATAAAATAAGCAGGAAAAAGCCGGAGTATTCTGCTTACATAAAACTGTTTAATATCAAGTGGTTTATTAAGCACTATGTATTTGTATGACAAAACAAAACCGCTCAGCACAAAGAAAAAAGAAACAGCATCATTCCCGTTAAAAATGAAAAACAAGTAATGGACATTCATTTTCTCCTGAAAACTTCTTGCTATGAAGTGGCTGAAAAAAACCATTAGGGCAGCAATACCCCGGGCTGAATCAAGATATTTTAAGTGTTTATCTGTCTGAATTCTTGGATTTTCCGGCATAGGCCTAAAAGAGCAGTAAAAGTAAAGTATTTTCGAAAAGGCAAACCACGGGAATTTATTGACAACAACGTGTTTTGCCTGACGGTGTTCCTGCTTGTCAACAAAATCAGCATACCTTTGCAATAATGCAAAACAGACCAACGGCTGCCGAGTTAAAAAAAGGAGGCGTGATACTAGTAGATAAGCCCTATAAATGGACTTCCTTCGATGCAGTGAATAGTATTAAAATAGCACTTAGGGCAAAGATAGGCCACTGCGGTACGCTCGATCCGCTCGCCACAGGCCTGCTGATTTGCTGCACCGGTGAAATGACGAAACAGATTTCGGGCTACCAGCAGTTGCCCAAAGAATATACAGGCATTTTCCATCTGGGCGCGCAAACCGCTACCTATGATCTGGAAAGCGAGCCAACAGATTTTAAACCATTTGAACATATTGCAGATGCCCGTATATACGAAGCCGCACAGCAACTTACCGGAGATATAATGCAGGTGCCCCCTGCGCACTCTGCAATAAAAAAAGACGGAAAACGCTCCTACGATCTGGCACGCGCTGGCAAAGAACTAGTGATGGAAGCCAGGCCCATTACCATTGGGGAATTTGAGATTACAGCTATAAAACTGCCTGAAGTGCATTTTCGTGTGGTATGCAGCACAGGTACCTATATCAGGTCCATTGCTCACGATATTGGCGAATTGTTGGGCTGCGGGGCGTATCTACAGGAGCTGAGGCGTACAAAAATTGGAAACTTTGACGTTGCCAATGCTCTGACGCCTCAGGAATGGAAAAATATATGGAAACCTGCACCATCCGCTGAAACCAGCATTCAGCAATGATTCTGTCACCTGAGCTCAGCACCAGTCGCTGTTTTTAGGGCGTCTTAACCGCTGATTGGCATGAAAATTGTGAATTTCATGTTCCGGTTTTAGATTAAAACAATTCGCATTATTACCTATTTCGAAGATACAGTCAACAAAATATCACATGTACTGCATGATGAGTTCGATGTTGATATTGAAAGGTCAGTTGACAAAAAGAAATACGCATAGAAACGTTTGCATATAAGAATATTAATTATACTGCAAGGCTTAAAAAAGACCGTCAGCAGCAAACAGAATACAAAAGGTCAGGTAACAGGAAATTCGAAGTTCAGATATGCTCCATGCTGCAGGATGCATGGTCGGGTATTGAAAAGGAACTCGGTTATGATACCAATTTTGTGCCTGACGAAGCAAAAAGAGATTTTTACAGGGTAGGAGCCCTCCTGGAAATGGCGGACATTGAATTCCTGAAAATCCGCTCTGAACTGGGGCAAAGACTGGCAGGCAGAAAAAATACTGCAGTTGCTGCACAGCCGGCAGTAGAAAAAGAAGCAACAACTTTTGCAGATTTTCTGAATGCTGTTTCAAAAGAAGCTCCTGCAGCACCGGCTGCACCAGCGGCTCCTCAGCCGGTTGTAACTTTTGCGCCACCAGTACCTGAAGTACCTAAAATGGCAGTTCCGGAACCCGCAGTGAACATTCCCGCACCACCGCCTCCGGTAATGCATGTACCACTGATACCTGAAATCAAGGCAGAACCTGCTCCACAGCCTGTGGCACAGATTCCGGTTGTTCAGGCACCTCCACCGGCTCCGGTACAGCAGATAGTTGTTGAAACTGTACCACCAGCACCACAGGTTACTCAGGCGCCAGTGACACCGCCTCCGGTGCAGCAAATTAAAGTTGAAACTGAACCTCCGGTAAATTATTATCAGCCTATAGCAGAGATTCCTGCTGTGCCTGTTGTAGAAAAAGTGGAAACACCAGCTCCTCAGCCACAGGCTCAGGCACCATCGCTGGGTATAGCTCCCAAACCAATCACTGTTCCAAGTGTAGAAACAGTAATCAATGCCGCTCCATCGGTAATTAATCTGGATGGGTTAAAAGAACTCGCAGAGAGCATCAACCATCCCGAAATTAAAAGCAGCATAGTGCCACCTGCTCCAAAACCTGAAGTTATTGCAGCTGTTGTTCCTCCTGCTCCGGCAGTTGAAGCACCTAAGGCTCCTGCTATGCCTGAGCTGGTTGTACCTGTGGCAGAAAAAATTGTAACAGAGTCGTTGCCTCCGGTAACACCTGCAGATATCAGCAATACCAACGTTAACGGCAGCCGGATATTCCAGCTGATACCTGATATTGTGCGCGAGGAAAAAGCAACACCGGTTGCCAATGAAGAAGCTAAAGCAACAAAAGCAGTTCCGGTTGATGAGAATGCACAGATGACTGATGCTACCCTCAGAGACTACGTGATGAACAGCAAAATACTGAAAGAAATAGACCAGCTGATTGCAGAGCGTGCCGGTGCCAAGATCAACACTGATATTGATATTGAAGGTGATGTGGAGCGCCTGCGCTTTTTGAAGGTAAACAGCCTGAAACAGTTGCATGACCGCCTCACTGACAACAAAATGGATATTGTTGCATTTGCTGAAAAGTGGATTGGCAAGGATAATGGCGGATCATTCGATTCCGGCATATCACTGTTCTATCTTGAGTATCTGCTGGTAGGCAAGAAAAATAATCCGGCTTTTGCTGTAGATTATGTGGTGAAGTTTATTTCTGATAACGACTACAGCGCGCGCTACATTATACCTACATACAACTCAATACACAATACAGAAGCACCTAATTTTTCGCACCTGACTTTGAAGGCATAATACACCGACAGAATATAAAAAAGCTAAGCGGCTGGAATTTCTCCTGCCGCTTTTTTTTGCCGATGCAATAGCAACTATTTTTTCTTCAGCTGTTTCGCGTGCATTTTGGGCAGTAGCATTTCTATCATTTTTTCGATTCGCCTGTTTCTGGTTTCAGGCTTTTTTGCCTCTATGATAGACAGGGCATATTCTTTTTTGCAGGTAAAAGACTGCGCATAGAAATACTCCGAAAGCCCTGAGTGCTGCTGCAATTCGGCATGTGCATCTGCCGGGAGCTGCACTGTTCGTTTCACATAATCAATCCCCTCGGTTTTTCGTTCGGCCATGGGCACATGGCGGTCCGATGGTTTTTTGAGCGGCGCATTGGTAAATCTGATGCCCGTCCAGTTGGCGTCTAATGACGCAGACGCCTGGCTGCGGAAACCGTAAGTGGTTACAATTTCCCAGTGTTTCATCTGTATCAGGTCAGACGAAATTCCTCCGCTTTTTTTAGGGTACAGAATCCAAAGTACCGTTTCGTGGCCTACATAATCAGCTACTACTGTAAGGTAGTGGTGCAGTTCAGCACTATTGAGGGTAAACAGCAGCAGCTGCGGTACAGGCTTTTCTTTACTCAGTTTTTTATTGACTTTAAATTCGGTAAAGTACTCCAGGCAATCGGCAGGGGCATTGATGAGCCACAGCGGCTTTGCAATGTTGAGCCTGAGTTTGGTGAGCAGATCCATATACTTCTAAAAGTACTGAAAACAAACATTTTGATAGTAATCAGGCTGCCATTTTTTTCTTTAGCTGCCTATGCGATGAGCAGCGCATAGATCTGACATTTACAAACGGATATTGCTTAAAAAAGTACAGTAGTACCAGCAGGGTTGCACCCTTTGTAACCATAATGATACCCAGCATACCATTGTGGCGAGGGCTCAGCATATTGGTTTGGTGGGCGCTGCGCCAGACTAATTTTGTACTTAGCCATAGCCGATTGTTCAATTTTACAGGGAGCATAGTTTTGCAGTTTTTGTTTGAGTAGATGATTGATGCCGCTGGTAACAGCACTACATTTTCAAATAAAAACTATGCCACTGCCGCTATTTCGCTTTCAGCCCCCTGAGGCGCGATACAGCCTCGTCCAGCGTTTCTTCTTTTTTGGCAAAACAAAAACGAATCAGTTTGTCATCTTTTTTGTTTTTGTAAAATGCACTGAGTGGTATCGTTGCCACACCGTATTCGAGTGTAAGCCACTTGGCAAATTCCATATCCGGCAGGTCGCTGATGCGCTCGTAACCTGCTACCTGAAAGTAGCTGCCACGGGAAGGCTGGTGTATGGTAAAAGGTACCTCTCTGATGAGGTTTAGAAAATGATCGCGCTTTAGCTGCATTTGTGTATTTACCGGCATAGCAGACTGGTTGGGCATATGCAGGGCCAGTGCTACCTGTGCCGGTGTATTGACGCAAAAAGCTATGAACTGGTGCAGCCGCCTGAATGCCTCAGTATAAGCCCTGGGTGCTATGCAGTAGCCAATTTTCCAGCCGGTATTATTGAAAACTTTGCCAAATGAATACAATGCAAAACTGCGCTCTCTGAGCTCGGGGTGCTGCAGTACACTGTAGTGGTGCATGCCATCGAAAATCAGGTGTTCATACACTTCGTCAGAGAGGACAATGATTTTTGTATCGCGCACCAGGTCTGCAAGGTAATCCCAGTCTTTCTTACTCCAGATGGCACCGCCGGGGTTGTGGGGTGTGTTTACTATAATAGCCCTGGTGCGGGGAGTGATTGCATCTTTGACCCTGTTCCAGTCTACCCGGAAATCGGGGGCTATAAGAGGCACGGGAACTGCCACTGCGCCATTCATTTCTATGTTGGGGATGTAACTGTCATATGCCGGCTCCAGTACAATTGCTTCATCGCCGGGCTGCAATATGGCAGCAAATGCTGTATAGATAGCATGCGTTGCTCCTGGGGTAATAGTGATCTCGTGGTCCGCATCAATCTCAAGATTGTACCGTTTTTTGAAATCTGCAGCAATGGCCTGCCTGAGGGCAGGAAGGCCCGGCATAGGTGCATACTGATTATGCCCGGTACGGGCAGCTTCGCCCAGCAGGTACGAGAGCCGCTCTTCTATATGAAAATCGGGAAAACCCTGGGAGAGGTTAATGGCATTGTGCTGCTGTGCCAGCCCACTCATGACAGCGAAAATAGAGGTACCTGTATTGGAGTGCTTGGGCTTTAATTGGTGAAGCAGTGCCTCATTGTTAATTGTATTTGCCATTATGGTAGAGTTGAAAAATCAATTAATAGCGAAAAGGGTATTTTAAGATAATTCCTAACCTGGGCAGAAATTTTTTTTCAGGGTATTATTTCCTCAATTGAGGGATTGGGTAAATGTAAAAGTCGGGTATTAGATGGAATTGGCAAAATTGGAAATCTATGATTGTAAACACCCTCGACTTCAAGTTTGCTTCTTGGCTATGCCGAACATGGCGGACATTTTGGAAATGCATAATTCCTCAAAAATCAGTGATTTGCGGTATTGTGTGAAACTGAAAAAATCACCAACTTTACATTAATATAATTTTTATTTTCTGGCAATCAAAACAAAAACGATTATGAAGAAGAGCATCATTTTAATGTTATCGTTTGTAATAGTTTCATTTGCACGGTCGGTCGGTCAGTCGAGCAAGATACTGGTGGAAGAACATTTTGTAGAAAATGACCGAGGCTGGAATCTGGGTGAAGATAATAACGTAGTGAGGAAAATAGAGAATGGGAAAATGATACTAGAGAGCAAGAAATACCAGACCGGTAAAGGAGGCGGATACTGGATCAGGCTTCCCGATTTCAAACTGCCGGCAAATAATTACTCTGTCACTTTTACCACCCACTGGGTGAAAAACGTGAAGCCCAATGATACCTATAATCCATATGGCATGATACTGGGTGACTACTATTTTCTTGCTTACGGAGATGGAGAGCGCAGATTACTGAAATATGATACTGCAGCCAAGAAATACGAAACGATAGTAGACTGGGGCGCACAGTCGGTGATCAATAAAAGAGACAACGGCGACAACAAATGGGAAATCAGGTACCAGGATGGTAAGGCAGCATTTTATGCAAATGGCAACATGCTTTACAAGAAGGAAGTAAAAATTCCGGAAGGTACCAGTGTGAAACTATACATTGAGAACTCTGAAATGGTGGAGTTTGATGATTTGGTTGTCAGGAGCCTGTAGGTACTCTAGGGATAACCTTGTGAGCTGCACCAGGAGCGGCAGCATTACTTTCCACCGGGGAAATAATAATCGTATGCTTTTTCTATAAAGCCATTGCCGGCATATGGGAGGTTGAAGGCTGTGTACATGAGTACTATACAATCTGACTGTTCAATAGCCTTGAGCCAGTCGTGATTGTCTATAAGGGCAGATGGTTTTTCAGCGGTACTGTTTTTATCCCACACCTGTGCAAACCATTGCCATACTTCCCAGTTACTGTTGGTGTTGTTCATAATACCGTCTGTGATCCATATGAGCAGGAAGCTGTCGCCGATATACACTACACGAGGTTTTGTAATGGTGTTATCTGTGGGGTAGCTAACCTCAGGGTAGCTGAGCACCTCTTGTGTGAAAGGGTATATCAGGTTGAGCGTTTGCTCTACGTCATTGTCTGTTTGCCGGGGTTTGTCAGAGTGCGTAACCTTTGTCCATACAGGGTGGGGCATGTGTATACTGCGCTGGTGCTCTATGTACCTGATAAGGCTGTCGGCGGCCAGGTAAGAGCCATATACAGACCAATGCACACCCTGCTTTGAGAACAGTTTTTCAGTAGAGGTATTTTTCATAGAGCAAAACCAGCCATTGAAATTGATCTGTGGAATGTGAAGTGAGTCGGCCAGACGGACATAGGTTTCCAGGTTGGTGGTGCCTCTGGTGGTGATAAGCGATTCAGGTATAAATTCAGGGTACATAAACTCCTTGGCAGGTGAATGCACAAATACCAGCGACTTACCCAGTTTCGAAAAAGTGTCGGACAGGGCTTTGAGTTTTTCCAGTTTCGTTCTGATGGCACTGTACCCAATGTAATCGGTACCGAAGTATGCCACAGTATTGCTGCTCACAAACAGATTGTGATCTCCGCCCTCTACAACACGAAAAGCATGCAGGGCCTTGAAAAGTAAATAGTCAATCTGGTTGTGCAGGCGTATCAGGCCTGGTTTAAACGCTGAATTGTCGTTGAGGTACTTATTTTTTTGCTCCTGGTAGGTACCATCCCACCATCCCTTCCATGTAAATGGTACATCGTCGGAAGATTTGGCATAGCCGTTCAGTGGCTTACTGGAAAAAACAGGGCACTTATCCTGCACCCACGGTAAGCAGAATATGGCAAGTGCCAGTACAAAAAGGCCATATTTGAGTTTCGAAGCCATGGGTTAGAACCTGAAGTAAATAAAAGGGTCAAAGGATGATGCGCTTATCTTGCCCACGCACACAACAAATAATACCAGCGTACCTAAGAACATGAGCACATGCAGTGCCGGCGAATAATCAGATCCAAACACTTTGTTGCAGAGCCAGGTGCCTGCAGATGTCAAACCGGAAAAAGAAGTAAGCGCTGCGATAGCCAGTATAATCACATTTTCGCGTGTAGGATGCCACATACTTACATCGGGTTTCCATACAAACATGGTATACAGAAAATTTCCTGCAGTATCAAGATGTTCTGTACGGAAGAAAACCCAGCTTATCAGCACAACCGGAAATGTGTACAAGACGACAAGTTTGCCTGCCCTCTTAAGCACATCTGCAAGAAACAACCGCTCCAGCACCAGAAACAAGCCATGGTAGCAGCCCCATATAATAAATCCCCAGGCTGCGCCGTGCCACAACCCCGAGGCGAGAAAAACAATAAAGAGATTGAGGTAGGTTCGCCATGGCTTGCCTGCCCTGTTGCCACCCAGTGGTATATAGAGGTAATTGCGCATCCAGGCTCCTAGGGTGATGTGCCAGCGGCGCCAGAAGTCGGTAATAGACAGTGCAGCATATGGATTATTGAAGTTCTCAGGAAAGCGAAAACCCATCATCAGCCCCAGCCCAATGGCCATATCTGAGTAGCCGGAAAAATCGAAGTATATCTGGAAGGTATAGTTGAGCGCTCCAAACCATGCTGCAGTGGTAGTAAGTTCAGCAGGCGAAAGTGTAAATACAACATTTGTAGTGACACCCAGCGCGTTGGCAATAATTACCTTTTTGCCCAGGCCGATGAGAAACCGGTAGATGCCACGCAGCCTGTTATCTACATTATCGTTCAGGGTATGGTTATACACCTGATCGGCGAAATCGCCAAAGCGGATGATGGGCCCGGCAATGAGTTTGGGGAACAGGATGATGTATAACTGGTAGTCGAAGAAACTGCGTAATGGCTTATGTACCCCCCGGTACACATCTACTACATAGGTGAGGGTCTCGAAGGTATAAAAGGAGATGCCTATGGGCAGCACCAACTGCGGCCAGGAGAGCCGGCCAATACCCAGGCCCTCCAGCAGCACACTGAGGTTATCTGCAAAGAAATTGCTGTACTTGAAATAGAAGAGCAAGCCCAGATTGATGCTGAGCGACAATGCCAGCAGCAGTTGACGGATCTTTTTACGCGTGGCCGCCGACATGGTACGGACTATATAAAAGTCTGCAATGGTGGTGCCAAGGATCACAAAAATGAACCGGGGCGCACCCCATGAATAAAATAAAATACTGCCACACAGTATAACCGCATTTTTGAACCTTGCAGGTACCAGGTAGTAAGCAAGAAAAAACGCAGGAAAGAAATAGAATAAAAATGTGAGGCTGCTGAAAACCATCTACTGCAAATTAATTACTCACAGCGGTATTCCAAAGGAAAGGAGCAGCCTGCAGTAAATATCTCTATAAAAACTTATCGCCCTTATTCCGTTTTACTTCGGCCACATATTCTTTGATCTGCTGCTCACGGTTGCGCTCACAAATGAGGAGCACATCGGGGGTATCAACAACAATGAAGTTCTCGAGCCCCTGCACCACTACCAGTTTCTCATTGGGTGCCTTGATCATGCATTCGCTGGCATCAATCACCATTACGTTGTTGCCCAGCACAGCGTTGCCCAGATAATCTTTAGAGCAGTTGTCGTAAGCGGACTCCCAGGTGCCGAGATCACACCAGCCAAAGTAGGAAGGTATTACAAACACATTGCGCGCTTTTTCCATAATACCGTAGTCAATGGAGATATTGGTGCACTGGGGATATAATTTGGTTATGGTTTCGTGTTCTGCTGGGGTGTTGTATACGTCTTTAGCTTGTGTGAACACTTCGTTCATCTCAGGCAGGTAGTGCTCCAGCGCATCCATGATGGTCTGCACATTCCACACAAAAATGCCGGAGTTCCAGAGAAAGTCGCCACTCTTCAGAAAAGTGCGGGCCAGCTCCAGAGATGGTTTTTCTGTAAAGGTTTTTACACGGTACGTTTTGTCAATTTCACTTCCGGCATCGTACTGAATGTATCCGTATCCGGTATCGGGGCGGGTTGGTTTTATACCCAGTGTGAGCAAAGACGGGTGATGCGCTACGAAATCGAGTGCCTCATGTGCAGTCCGTTCAAAAGAATGCTCGTCCATGATCAGGTGATCGGCGGGCGACATGATGATGTTGGCCTTGGGATTCAGCGCCATTATTTTATGAGCAAAATAAGCAGCACATGGCGCTGTGTTTTTTCGCGAGGGTTCACTTATAATATTGTCGTCACTGATATCAGGTATCTGGCTTTTGAGGGTAGCTATGTACTGCTCGTTGGTAATAAAGTAGATATTCTCCTTGGGGCAAATGTGCTTAAACCGGCTATAGGTCCACTGTATAAGTGAGCGGCCTGTACCCAGCAGATCAAGAAACTGTTTTGGATAATGGGTACGGCTTTCGGGCCAGAAACGGCTTCCGATACCCCCTGCCATAATAGCTACATAGTTATTTTGGATGCTCATTTTTGTAGTCGTGAGTCTTAAGTTGTAAGTTATAAGTTATAAGTCGGAAACAGCAAAGCTATACCCTCAAAACAATGTAAAAATACTATAATAAGCCCAATAAAACAGTACAGCGCCAGCTGCACCACAAAACAGCTAATGGGCTTACTCCCACCTTATTTATCAAATGGCCTGAACAAAAAAAGCATCTTAACGATGCTTTTTAATATCTTATTTATCCGGGCTGTTATTCTGCTTCGGCTACTACTTCTTTTACCTCAGGTATCATGCGTTTCATCATACCTTCTATGCCTGACTTAAGCGTAATCATAGATGACGGGCAACCCGAACAAGATCCCTGCAGCATAAGGGTTACTGTACCGCTTTTGTAGCCTTTAAAGCTGATAGCGCCTCCGTCCATTTCTACTGCGGGCTTTACGTAATTCTCCAGCAGCTCCTTGATCCTGTCTACTACATCCACGTCGCTGCCACTGGGCACATACTCATCTTTTTTTACCACCACCTGATCTTCATTGATCACTGCTTTACCTTCTTCAAGGTAGTTCTTCAGAAATTCACGGATGTTGGGAATTACGTCGTCCCAGTTGGTACCCTGAGTTTTTGTAAGCGTAACGAAGTTGCTGGCTATGAAAACACTTTTTATAAACGGAAAAGCAAACAATTCTTTAGCCAACGGCGAGGGGCCTGCTGATGGCTCATCGGGGAAGTCAATGCTCTTGCCGGGGTATAAAAGCTTGTTGGCTACAAACTTCATAGTCTCCGGGTTTGGGGTCATCTCGGTATATATACTTACAATTGTATTTCCGGTCTTCAGCATCTCAATAATTTTGACAAAAATACTGAAATGAGTTATAAAAACTGATTATTTAAACCAATACAAGTAAAGGCTAAATCAATAATGGGTTAAAATCAGGCGATTTTAGAAATTTATTAATAAATTGTGGAGCGGTATTTGCAATACCATAATTATAACCAATTGATTCAGGATGAAGAAGGCCGCTATAGCCACAATTGTACTTGCTGTTATGTTTATCAGTTCCTGTATTGAGGTGAAGCCACGCAACAGGTATTACCATAAAAGCCATCGGCATTACTATCGCCATATTTACTGATAAGCCTGCGGGTGTATCACCGGCCTGAACTATTGCATTGCAATTTTATATTTCCTGTTTTTCTTTCCGGCAGTAACAGCAGCCTTGCCCAACCACTGTGAAACAATTATGTTTTTGATAGGAATTTGCAATGGTAATAAAGCATACATTTGAGTTGAAGATGGTTTTCGCAAGAATCAGGTTTATACTGCCCGTATTGCTGGTTATATTACTAATATTACCAGAGAGGGGTTTGCTTGCTCAGTCGAAAGCAGATCAGGCCCGTGCGTTTGTGGCAGAAAAGAAATACGACAAGGCCATAGATCTTTTCAGCGAGGTGTATTCTGCCTCCCCTGATTCTGTTTACCAGGATTATCTGAAAGCACTTGTAGCAGCCAGAAAATATAAGCAGGCCGAGCAGTTGGTAGAGAAGCAGATGACTCTGCGCAACAATCCGCTGCTGGCTGCGGATATGGGGTATGTATATGAAAATGACGGCAAGCCAGCCAAAGCCAAAGCAGAGTATGACAAACTGGTGAATATGGTAAACGGTGACTTCATGTTCACCGATAAGCTGGTAAAGGCATTCACAGACCTGGGAAATGATGAATACGCAATCAAAGTTTATGAGCGCACCGGCAATCTTATTGGCGCTAACTTTTACTTCAGTATACCAATGGCGGTACTATATGCCAAAATAGGAGACCTGGGTAAAGCCATAGATGCTTTGCTGGTGAGTATTCCGGGCCAGGGGACCAATGTGGAGGCCGTAAAAGCTACCCTGCTGGAACTGCTGGGCAACAACGAAGAAAAGCTGCAGCAAATGCAAAAAGCGCTGGTGCTGCGCATCAATGAACATCCGGACAACATGTACTATGTGGAGCTGCTTACCTGGATATTCACTCAAAAGAATGACTGGGACGGTGCCCTCATGCAGATGGAAGCTATTGACGAGCGAAACAAAGAAAACGGTAAGCACCTGATGGAACTGGCACGTACCGCTCATGCTGCAAAACAATATCAGGTGGCGCAGAGGGCTTACGACGATATTATTGCCAAAGGAAAAGAATCGCCTTATTTTATCCTGTCAAGGAGTGAGCGGCTGACTACTGAACTGGATCGTATCAAAAACAATCCGGCAAATACTACAGAAGAAATAAATGCGCTGGTGGCACTGTATGATAGCTTTCTGGCTTATTACCCAAAATACTACTGCCAGCAGGCGGCATCCGATTTTGCTACTCTGCTTGCACTTTATGCCGGAAATATCAAGCACGCTATTACTGTGCTGCAGAAAGGTATTGACGAGCCGGACACAAAGCGCAGTATGGTGGGCCAGTTTAAGCTGCAGATGGGAGACTACCTGGTGCTAAACGGCAAAATTTGGGATGCATCGCTGGTATACAGCCAGGTGGACAAGGAGTTTAAACAGGATGCACTGGCTGAGGATGCCAGGTTCAGGAATGCCAAACTTGCCTACTACCGCGGAGATTTTGAATGGGCGCAGCGGCAGCTTACGATACTCAAAACTGCTACCTCGCAACTCATTGCCAATGATGCAATATACTTGTCTGTACTGATCACAGAAAATGTAGAAGACAGTGATATTGTGCCGCTGCAGCGGTTTGCTTATGCCGGGCTGCTCTTTTTCCAGAATAAAGATAATGAAGCAACCGAGGTACTGGATAGCATTAATAAAGCCTACCCAAAACATCCGTTGAATGATGACATACTGATGGTGCGTGCCGATATGGCTGTAAAGCATCACCAATACGACAAAGCACTTGATTATCTCAAAACCATTTACGAACAATATAAAGAAGACGTGCTAGGGGATGATGCGGTATTTAAAATGGCTGAGATATACCAGAATGACTTGCATCAGAACGACAAGGCCAGGAACTATTACGAACAACTGATCATAGATTACCAGGGCAGTACTTTTGTGCAGGTAGCAAGGCAGCGGCTTGCCGATATGGTCAAGGCTTCAATGCCCTGATGCCGGCCTCACTAAATTGATTAATTTTACGCTTTCAGAAATTTCTGAACCACATCTTTTATGCATTCACTGATTATTTTCGCATCCGGTGCAGGGTCTAACGCCAATGCCATTATTGAGTATTTCAAAAAGAATGGTAAGGCTAAAGTGTCGCTGATAGTATGCAATAAGGCAGAAGCCGGAGTGTTGAATATTGCTGCAAGAGAAGGTATTCCAACCAGGGTAATAGATAAAACCATTTTTAACGGGCAGGCACTGATTGATGAACTGCAATCATACAAACCCTCGCTTATTGTGCTTGCCGGATTTTTATGGAAAATACCTGATGGTATGATCAGGGCATTTTCGGGTAAGATTATCAACATACATCCTGCTTTGCTGCCCAAATACGGAGGCAAGGGTATGTATGGGCATAATGTACACGATGCCGTAATAGCTGCTCATGAAAAAGAATCAGGTATTACCATTCACCATGTCAATGAGCATTATGATGAAGGAAACACCATCGTGCAGGTAAAATGCAGCATAAAGCCTAACGATACCCCAGATACTTTAGCTAAAAAGATACACAGGCTGGAGCATTTGTATTTTCCGAGGGTAGTGGGGTATTTGCTTGCCCATGCAACACGTCTTTAGGGGACTACTATAATATTAAATACCGGGATTTGATATGAAGCCCAAGGAAACGACTCTCCCTCAAATCTTATCGGAAAAATCCCGATCGTATCCATATTAATGTGAAAATCAAAAGAACTATCAGATGGTGTTGATGAAAACTGTTCTGATGCGGGAGAAAAAGATACACCCTTTGGGTTACCAATTGGTGCAATACCAATGTAACTTTCAGACATGCTCGTAAGGCGAAAAACGACTTTAACAGTCGTGTCTACATGTCTCCTGACAGTAACATCATCAACGGCACTCAGCGTAAAATAAGAAGAGCCTTTTGGGAAATTACTCCAACCTTTGGTTGTTGTGCTGCTGGAGTTATCCGTCTTTTTTGTACAGGAATAGCTAAAAATAAGTACAGCAAATAGCAAGAAAATGAACGATAGTTTTGTCATTGCCGAAGGTATAAAGACTTAAAATACCGCAACTTTTATGCCAAATACGCCTTCAGTAGCATTTGAAAACGCTCCGGCTAAATATTACTCAGGAACAACTGCGGCACTACCCCCAGCAGAATAACCAGAATACATGTAACTACCATCCAGAATTTGTCACCTGAAGTAACGGGGGACATGAGTTCAGGAGTGCCTTGCTTAAAATACATAGCTATAATGACCCTGAAATAATAGTAAACACTTATTGCAGCCATTAGTAGTGCAAAAATTACCAGCCACATAAACTGCCCCTGCTGCACTACTGCCAGCAGCACAAAGTACTTGGCCATAAAACCACCGGTAAGTGGTATACCTGCCAGCGAAAACAAACATACTGTGGTAACAAATGCAAGAAAAGGTTCTTTCTTGGCCAGGCCGTTGAAACCATCATAAGTGTAGTCTTTCAATTTTATCAGCACTGCAAATATGCCAATAGTAGCAACACTGTATGCCAGTGCATAAATAATGATACCCTGCCATGCAACCGCATTAACAGCCAGCACTGCAAATAACATAAAGCCTGCCTGCGCAATCGAAGAATAGGCAAGCATTCTTTTCACGCTTTGCTGGAAAACAGCTGTAACATTACCTACCAGCAATGTAGCTGCAGTAATAACAGCGAGGATAAAAACCCAATGGCCGCTCAGCGCATTGAATGACACCTGGAATAGACGTAGAAATGCAAAGAACGCTGCTGATTTTACAATCGTAGCCATGAATGCCGTAAAGGCAGTAGGCGAGCCATCGTATACGTCGGGGGTCCACATATGCATGGGTGCCGCAGAAACCTTGAACGAAAGTGCAACCATGAGGAATAAGATGCCCCCAATTGCAAGCGGGTTTAGCGCGTCAGCGTGCAGCATACTCACCATCTCCATTATATTGAAAGTACGTGCAGCACCATACAGCAAAGTAATACCCATTAATAATATGCCGGTTGAGAATGCCCCCATCAGAAAATACTTCAGAGAAGCCTCACTGCTCTTCAGATTACGTTTGTCACTGCCTGCAAGAATGTACTGAGGTATGGAAAGTATCTCAATGCCAATAAACAGCATAAGCAGATTATTATAGGACGACAGCAGGTACAAGCCGCACAAAATGAAAAATATAAGTGCAAAATACTCGCCAACATACTTTCCTACTTTTTGTATCTCTTTACCTAGCAGTAGTACGTACAACAATGAGCAACCTGTCATAATGGTGTTGAACCATAAAGAATAATGCTCTATGCGCAGCATATCATTGAATAATAACTGCGGGGCATTTGCAGGTGTTGTCACCAGATCCCAGATGGAAACACCCAGGAGTGCGGCAAACAGCAGTGCTGCTATTGAACCAATATTCTTCCTGTCATTCACCAGAATCCCGGCAAACATCATTATTATACCAAAAACCGTTGTAGCAATAATTGCTTTCATAATATAATTTCCAACCCCAAACCCCTAACGGGCTCCCGCTTATTTAGTCGTCTGGGTTATTAACAAATAATCAATCTCTGCGCACCGTTAGTGGCCGGCTGTTATCACACCCGCAATACCCGAAGTGAGATCCAAAAGAGGTTTTGGATAAACACCCAGGAATATGATAATGCTGATAATTATGGCCAATCCTAAATATTCATTGGTACTCAGGTCTTTTCCACTGTTCATTTTTACTTCTTCCCCCCATGCAGTTTTCTGTACCATATTCAAAGTATAAACCGCACCCAGAATAATACCCAGGCCGGCAACTACCATAATTGTAATATGCCCTGCCGAGTCTGCGCGGAAAATTCCATTGAACAACATGAATTCGCCAATGAACCCGTTTGTAAGCGGAAGTGCAATATTGGCAAAAGCAATGATGAGCAGGGCAATGGCCATTTGCGGAGCAGCAGTAGCCATGCCGCCCAGCTTTGTCATATCACGGGTGCCGTAACGCTGTTCTATCATGCTGACCATTACCCACATGCCGGTAATATTGATTCCATGATTGAACATCTGTACCATGATACCATGTGTGCCTACCTGAGAATGGGTAAACGCCGCCGCGGCCATAAGACCCATGTGTGCTATTGACGAATAGGCAATGAGTCTTTTTATATCTGTCTGCACGATAGCAATACAGGAGGCGTATACGATACCAATAACCGATAAAACGACCACAGTATCTGCCCAGTATGCAACACCAAATGGCAGTACCGGTACCAGCCAGCGGAGTACTGCGTACATACCCATTTTTACCATCAGCGCACTCAGAATAATTGTAACCGGAGTGGGCGATTGTTCGTATGTATCAGGCTGCCAGGTATGGAATGGGAAAATGGGCATTTTGATTGCAAACGCAATAAATACCAACCAGAAAAGCCACTGCTGCTTCTCAGGTGGGAGCGATGCTCCTGCCCGAACAATATCAGCCCAGGCATAGCTGCTGAGCCCGGGTGTTTGCAATGACAGGTAAATAAGGCCGGCCAGCAGCATAAGGCTGCCCACAAACGTGTAAATAAAGAACTTGAATGTTACAGCAATGCGTTTTTCGCCACCCCATTGAGAGCACAAAAAGTAAACAGGTATCAATGCCAGTTCCCAGAATACATAAAATACCAGCGCATCGTATGCCAGAAAAACGCCCATAAGGCCAGCCTGAGACAATAGAAGCAATCCGTAAAACGATCCCGGTTTTTCAACTTCTTTGCTGACATTTGTTATCATTACTACCAGCACCACTATGCCGGTGAGCAGGCAGAGCATACTACTCATGCCATCGCCCATCAGGCTGAACTGTGTACCAAGCAGGGGTATCCAGGGCTGGGAGAAAGAAACCGGAGCAATGTAGTTGGCCCCGCTCACATATGCGGCTGCTACCAATGTGAGCATAGAGCTAATCAAACCAAGCACTTTAGCACCATCTCCTTTTATACCAAAAGAAAATATGCCGGCAAACAATGGAATGGCTATCAGTAATATTAATATCATATTGTCATTTCAATTGTTAAAAGTAGAAACTTAAAAAGTGTACACTTTCAAATAACATTATAAAAAGCCGGAGCATAAATAACAACCCCGGAAACATTTATTTAATCCAAAAAAAACTAAGCGCGAACAATATGATCATGCCCAGTACCATAATAAAAATATAAAAACCAACCTGGCCGCTCTGCAGTAAACGCAGCCTGTCTCCGCCCCACTTTACTGTTTTGCCAACACCATTTACAATGCCGTCAATACCGCTCTTCTCTACAAACTTCTCCATCATCCGGCTCATAGCAGCAATGGGGTTAACAACAACAGAGTTGTACAACTCATCTATGTACCACTTATTAGCCAGTACATTTTTGAATCCAGTGTACTTACCTTCGAACTGAGATACTGCGAACAATTTGCGTGTTGCGATAAAAATTATCAACAAACCAACGCAAGTAGCAACTAGTAAGGTAAGTTCACGTGTGGCAACATTTGGGCCTTCGTGCACAATTGCCGGAATCTTAGCCCCAGCCAGGAATTGATTGAGATAATCATGTCCACCAAATAGGTGCGGCAATTGTATCCAGCCTCCGGCCAAAGACAGTATTGCAAGTATCACAAGCGGTATAGTTATGGCAGCCGGCGATTCATGCAAATGGTGTTCCTGATCGTGGGTGCCTCTGAAACCACCCATAAATACCAGCATCAGCAGGCGGAACATATAAATAGCTGTGAGTATGGCTACAAATGCCGCAATAGCAAAGTAGATTTTATTGTACTCATATACAGCAAGAAGAATCTCGTCTTTTGAAACAAAACCAGAAGTGAATGGAAAACCGGAGATAGCCAGCACACCAATCAAAAAGGTGATATAGGTTACCGGTAATTTTTTCCTCAGGCCGCCCATGAACCTGATATCCTGCTCCCCGCCCATAGCGTGAATTACGGAACCTGCTCCCAGGAACAACAGCGCTTTGAAGAAAGCGTGTGTCATAACATGGAATACCCCGGTAGTGTATGCACCAACACCCAACGCCAGAAACATGAAACCCAGCTGACTGAGTGTTGAATATGCCAGCACTTTTTTAATATCGTTTTGGTACAATGCAATTGTAGCGCCTAATAATGCTGTCGCTAGGCCAACTGCCGCTACAATGCTGAGCGCCACAGGTGCCAGGTCATACAACGCATTGCTACGGGCAATCATATATATACCGGCAGTAACCATGGTAGCGGCATGAATCAATGCCGAAACAGGAGTAGGACCCGCCATGGCATCGGGGAGCCATGTGTGCAACGGAATCTGGGCACTTTTACCCATAGCGCCTATGAACAGGCAAAATGCAATCCAGTTGAACATGCAGGATGACGAAGCAGAAGCACTACCGGCATGCAACTGGCCGAAGAAGTCCTGATATGACAGTGTGCCATAATTAAACAGTATCAGCAGCATGCCCACCAGAAAACCCAGGTCGCCAATACGGTTCATTACAAAAGCTTTCTTGGCGGCATTGGTATAATCACGGTTTTTGAACCAGAACCCGATAAGCAGGTAAGAGCAAAGGCCCACGCCTTCCCAGCCTATGAACATAATCAGGTAATTGGCACCTAATACTAGCAACAGCATGGAGAAAACGAACAGGTTGAGGTAGGCAAAGTATTTCACCATGCCATCGTCGTGGCCCATGTATGATGTAGAGTACACATGGATCAGGAAGCCGATACCCGTAATAATAAGCAGGAACAAAGAAGAAAGAGCATCAACCTGAAAAGCAAAAGGAATCAATAGCTTACCCGAATGGATAAATTCAAACATGTTTACGATCAGTGGTCCCTGAAACGATGCAGTCCTGACTTCAAAGAAAATGCCGAGGGATACAACAAACGATGCCAGAATAGCGAGAGAACCGATGATACCACCCAGTGATTTCGGCATTTTTTTCCATAACAGGCCATTGATCAAAAAACCGATCAATGGGAAAAGTGGAACTAAGTAAACAAAATTAGCCATACTCCGAACCCCGAACGGGGCTATTAAATTAAAATTCGTGAACAATCCCACCTGCATGCCTGAGCATTAAGGCAGGGTATATTAATGTTTTAACCTGTTTAAAATATTTATGTCTACTGAGTAGACCCTTCGGTACATCATAACGATTATCGCCAAACCCACTGCCACCTCTGCCGCCGCCACTACCATAATGAAAAACACAAATAACTGTGCATCAGCATCGCCATAAAGTTTTGAAAATGCTACGAGCAATAAATTCACGGCATTGAGCATCAGCTCAATGCACATAAAAATGATGATGGCATTTCTGCGCATCAAAGCCCCCATTATTCCAATAGAAAATAACAGCAGGCTCAAAAACAGATAATGAGTTGAATTTACCGGCATATAACTTAGTTCCGCTCGCGCGTGTAATTTTTACTAACTGGTTATTAATTTACCCTTTCTGCTTTAGCATCCGGGTCTTTTGTTTCTTCTTTCTTGCCTATAACTATAGCGCCAATCATAGCACTCAAAAATAAAACACTGCTGATCTCAAATGGCAATACATATTTAGTAAAAAGCACTTTACCCAGATTGCTGATTAACCCTATATCGGTAGATGCCTTATCCATTATCTCAGGTTTAGCTGATTTGATGCCAGCCAGTATAACCAGAAATAATATTCCGCCGGATATCACACCTGCCAGCTGCACAAGCTGCCCTTTCTGGGGCTCCACATCTGCATTGAGGTTCATGAGCATAATCACAAACAGAAACAGAACCATAATGGCACCGGCATATACTATCACATTTACAATTGCCAGAAACTGAACATTCATTAATATATAGTGCCCCGAAATGGCAAAAAACGTAAGTATCAGGAACATCACACTATTTACAGGGTTGCGGCTGAGGATTACTCCCAGCGCACAGCTTACAGCAACAGCAGACAGTACCCAGAATAAAATATCGTATATCTCCATATTATTTGCTTTCCTTTTTATTTGGGCCGGGAATTAACAGGTCATCTTTTTTATAAATAAAACTATCACGGCTATAATTTGCAGGCATCACAGTTTCAGTCAGGTAAACAGCATCCTTCGGACAAGCTTCTTCGCAGTAACCACAGAAAATACAACGAAGCATATTTATCTCATACTTAGCTGCATATTTTTCTTCCCTGTACAGATGCTCTTCACCTGGTTTGCGCTCTGCTGCCTCCATGGTGATTGCCTCTGCCGGGCATGCTAGTGCGCACAGGCCACAGGCAGTGCACCTTTCAGCGCCATTCTCATCGCGGTTAAGTATATGCAATCCGCGAAAAACCGGGCTGAATGGCCTTTTCACTTCAGGGTAGCTAACAGTTGTGGTCTTTTTGAACACATGGCCCAATGTTATAGTCAGCCCCTTAGCCAGTGCAGGCAGGTATGCCCGCTCCATGAAATTCAAAGGTGTGCGGTTTATCTGTACTGATTTATTAGTTAGTTTTTCCATTACGTTCTATTTCCGAAATACCTCTAGATTAACTCTTAATACGGTTGTAAAAACAAATAAATTATTTTTTCATTGTCCACAGAATTACTGCCCCTGTAACCAGCATATTAAACAGTGCCAGAGGTATCAGCGATTTCCACCCTAATTTCATTAACTGATCATAACGGAAACGGGGCAATGTCCACCTCACTGCCATTACAAACAGGATAATCATTACTGCTTTTGTGAGCAGCACCATCACGCAAATAAGTGAAAACAATAATGGGTGTACCATGCCTGCTACCTGATCCATGAACGGGAAATTGTAACCGCCGAAGAACAGTGTGCTTAAGATAACTGAGCTCACAAAGAGATTGATATATTCAGAAAAAAGGTAAAAGCCCAGTTTCATAGACGAATACTCCTGATGGTATCCCATGTTCAATTCGCTTTCACATTCGGGCAGGTCAAAAGGTGCACGGTTCAGCTCAGCGAAGGAACAGGTCAAGAAAATAATAAACCCTAGCGGCTGCTTAAAGAAGTTCCAGGTAAAATAGCCATCGCTCCAGAACCCATGCTGCTGTGCCACAATCTCACGGAGGCTCAGTGACCCGGTCATCATAAGCAGTGCAATAAGGCTGATGCCCATAGCCAGCTCATAGGAAATAGCCTGAGACGCCGCACGGATACTACTTAAAAGAGAGAATTTATTGTTAGATGCCCAGCCACCCAGCATAACGCCGTATACACCAAGGCTCACAACCCCAAAAACAAACAGAATACCTATATTAATATCCGCCACCTGAAATGAGAATACATGGCCGCCCGGTGTAACGAAATCGGGAGCCCACGGTATAACAGCACTGGTCATGGTAGCGGTAAGCATTGCCAGGCAGGGGCCAAGAATAAAAATAAAACGGGTTGAACCGTCTGGGATAATTTCTTCTTTAAAGAAGAGTTTCATTCCATCGGCCAATGGCTGGAACAAACCAAAAGGGCCAGCCCTGTTTGGGCCGATACGATCCTGCATGATGGCTGCAACTTTGCGTTCTCCCCATGTGGCATACATGGCGATGCCCAGTGAACCAAGGAGAATGGTTATGATAAGAAGAGCCTTCTCTATTATCAGCGCTGTATCAATCTGAAGTAACAGCATAATTGTACAAAAGTAGTTTTAGTTGTTTTAAATATTCACTTTTCTAATCAAAAATCGGGCTTATCAAATTTCAAAAATAAATACCAACTCTACTTATTAAAATCATCTGAATGAGCCGGACCGGCTATTTTCGATAATTCTATTTCCGGTTTATTTACATCACTTATATCATGAATATTCAGTTGATACTGCGGCTCCTTGCCTATCACTTTATCAATAAGTACAGGTGTCTTTTTGGTACCCACATAATGCCCCTGTGCTATAACGCTGCTTCTGGGTATCAATGCTGGCCCCTCAATAACCCAGTCTTTAGTTTGTTTTTTCTCAAACCTGCATTCGTTGCAAATCCATCCTGGGGTTCCGTCAGGCCTTGTTTCCACCTCGCCCCACTCATCTTTTCGCGCAGTAACACGGAATACTTCATCGCCACGCATCCATAACCTTACATGGCCGCAGCATTTTGGATTACTGCAATTGCGGTGAGCGTCCACTGGTTTTGTAAACCAAACCCTGTTTTTAAAACGGAAGGTTTTATCTGTAAGTGCACCAACTGGGCACACATCTATCACATTCCCAATAAAATCATTTTTAAGTGCCTTATTGAGGTAGGTACCTATCTGTGCATGATCGCCCCGCTCCAGAATACCATGTTCCCTTTTTTCGGTGAGCTGATCAGCAGTAAACACACAACGGAAACACATGATACAACGGTTCATGTGCAGAGATATATATGGACCAATATCTTCTTTCTCAAAAGTGCGACGCTTGAATTCATAGCGGGTAGCCTCCGTGCCATGCTCGTAGCTAAGGTTCTGCAGGTCACATTCACCGGCCTGATCACAAACCGGGCAGTCGAGCGGATGGTTAATGAGCAGGAACTCAACAACGCCTTTGCGGGCATCAAGTACTTTTTCTGAAGTGATATTTTTCACTTCCATGCCATCCATAACGGTGGTGCGGCAACTGGCCACCAGCTTGGGCATGGGGCGAGGATCTTTTTCAGAGCCCTTGCTCACCTCTACCAGGCAGGTGCGGCATTTGCCGCCGCTGTCCTTCAGCTTGCTGTAGTAGCACATAGTAGGCGGAGCTACATCGCCGCCTATCATACGGGCAGCATTAAGAATAGTAGTACCAGCCGGTACCTCTACGCTAATAGTATCAATGGTTACTTTAAACTTTGGTGTTTCTGACATAACTAAATCAAAATTCACTAATTACTTTATGCTGTTGCAGCTACATGAATAGGATCGGCATAATGTGCCAGACCGTAATTACGTTTCTGTGATTCTTCAGGGTTCTTAACATGCCATTCAAACTCGTCTCGGAAATGGCGTATAGCTGCGGCTACAGGCCACGATGCGGCATCGCCAAGCGGGCAGATAGTATTACCTTCTATCCTGCGCTGGATATCCCAAAGCAGGTCTATATCACTCAGCTTGCCGTGCCCGTATTCCAGGTTCTTCAGTATCTTGTACATCCAGCCGGTGCCCTCACGGCACGGGCTGCATTGTCCGCAGCTTTCATGATTATAGAAGCGGGCCAGAGTCATAGTGTGCTTTACAATACACTGGTCTTCGTCCAGCACTTCAAATCCTCCCGAGCCTATCATAGAACCGGTAGCAAATCCACCGTCCGACATACTTTCGTAGTTCATCATGCGTGTTTCGCCCTTAGCTGTTTTCAGCAGCAGGTTGGCAGGCAGTATCGGTACTGATGAACCGCCGGGTATGCAGGCTTTCAACCTTTTACCGTTTTTGATGCCACCACAGTATTCATCACTAAAAATAAACTCCTCAACAGATATGGTCATGTCTATTTCATAAACACCGGGCTTATTGATGTTTCCGCAGGCCGACATCAGTTTTGTGCCTGTAGATTTTCCCACACCTATCTTTGCGTATTCATCTCCACCCATGGCAATGATGGGTACAACTGCAGCAATGGTTTCTACATTGTTTACAACCGTTGGGCGCATCCAAAGACCCTGAATGGCCGGGAACGGGGGTTTCATACGGGGATTACCGCGCTTGCCCTCCAGAGATTCAATAAGTGCCGTTTCCTCACCGCATATGTAAGCACCTGCACCGCGATGTACATATATCTCACAATCAAAACCAGAACCGAGAATATTCTTGCCCAGGAAACCTGCGTTTCTTGCTTCGGCAATTGCCTGGTTAAGGATATCGGGTATCCAGGAATATTCACCCCTGATATATACATAGGTACGGTTACTGCCCAGTGCAAAACTGCTGATGAGCAAACCCTCTATGAACAGATGCGGATGAAACTCCATAAGGTAGCGGTCTTTGAAAGTACCTGGCTCTGATTCATCGGCATTGCATACCAGATGACGTGGTACGCCCTCTGGTTTTGCCAGAAAACTCCACTTCATACCCGTAGGGAAACCTGCGCCACCGCGGCCCCTCAAACCACTCTTTTTAACCTCTTCAACGATATCAGCCTGAGACATTTTCAATGCCTTCTCTGCGGTAGTGTATCCGCCATTCTTTCGATAAGTATCGTAGTACCTGATACCCTCTACACCATCGTTTGCTAATAATAATTTTACACCCATATGCCTGAACCGCTTTAGCGGAGCTTATTGTTACTGTTATGCTGTAATTTTTTCACTATGTCTGGAATACAATTCCCATCTGTTCTCTTTCCACACCCACACCTGTACAACTTTCAGCTTCAGTTGTATCGGCTTGCCGTTCAAGGACACATCTACATCCAGCACCGTTCTGATCTGCCCTATATCACCGTTCAAATGCACGCTTTCTATTTTCGCGCTGATCTCTTTATAAGTAAGCTTGCCGTTATACAGATCTTCTATCACATCTTTCTTCACCTGTAACCATCCGTTTGAATGGTAATAACGCACATCGTCTCTCAGTTGTTTGTTCAGCGCAGCTGTATCTTTTTTGATCAGTGATTTATTCAGGTCAAACATGGCACGAGCTAAACCTGACGAATCTCTTTTCTGAGCACCGGCACAAAAACTTACAAAGAGCAGCAATATGACCAATAAATTTCTCATCAGCTTTTATCAATCATCAAAATAAAATCTTCCATCGGGTCGAAAAAGAAGTCTGTCCATCCCGACTTGTGGCTGTCCATTTCTTTCTCATTGGGGAAACCGGTGTGGTGTAATATCACCTTGGTACCGGCTTCATCTTTTTTCAATAAATAATGAACTTCACTTGGTTTTGTTTCTTCCGGCCAGTCGCTTGCTTTCCATGTATATGATAGTTCAAGCTTCCCTGTTTTCAACACCACTCCTGAAACCCAGCCATCAAACATTTCAAATCTTCCGCCCGATTTTGCCTCCAGTACTGCTGCTTCTCCACTCCATTTCCTGATCAGTACCGGATCAGTCAATAACTCCATCACCCGCTCCGGTTTACCCGACAAAATAAATTCAAGTGACAGATCGAAAGCCATTGTTTTCTAATTATTCGATTTTCCTCTCAGTTCTTCAATCAGTTTGTCCACTTTTTCTTTTGTCAGATGCTCGCGGTACGTTTTACCCATCTGCATCATGGGGGCATATCCGCAGGCACCCAGGCACTCAGCTGGCTTCAGCGTAAACAGCCCGTCTGGTGTGGTCTCACCTTCGTTTATTCCCAGTTTTTCTTTTATATAGCTGATAATGTCGTCGCAGCCGCTTACCATACATGGTCCGGTGCGGCACACTTCCAGCACGTATTTACCAACAGGCTTTGTATTGAACATAGTATAGAATGTAGCTACTTCATATACCTCTATAGGCAGTATATTCAGCAGCTCAGCTACATAATCCATAACAGGCACATCTAGCCAGCCACCAAACTCACCCTGCGCAATATGCAGTAAAGGTATCAGCGCACTCTTCTCCTTACCCTCTGGGTAATGAGATATGAGTTCTTTTACCTCCTTCATTTTTTCGTCTGAAAATTTTACGCTCATTTACTATGTTCTTTATAGAATTCTGTGAATTCCCAATTTCTGTTCATTTTGTCAAAACTATCTGCCGTTTTCTAGGCATCCAGTTCTCCTGCAATCACGTTCAAACTACTCAGTGTTACCACTGCATCGCTCAGCAATCCTCCTTCCACCATTTCAGGGTAGGCCTGGTAGTAAATAAAACAAGGCCTGCGGAAGTGCAGCCTGTATGGTGAGCGGCCACCATCACTGATCAGGTAAAAACCCAATTCTCCGTTGCCACCTTCTACCGCATGGTAGATTTCACCTTTCGGTGCGTCAATCTCGCCCATTATTATTTTGAAGTGGTAGATCAGCGCCTCCATTTTAGTGTACACATCCTCTTTGGGTGGCAGATGGAAATGATCTGCTTCCTGGGCATAATAGATATTCTTCTGCTCAGGAAACTCTTTCTCTATTTTCTGAATTTTTTCAAGTGCCTGCCTGATGATGCTGAGGCTTTCCCATATCTCCCCATTGCGCACCATGAAACGGTCGTATACATCGCCCGTAGTGCCAACAGGTATCTTAAAATCAAATTCTTCATATGATGAGTAAGGCTGTGCAACCCTTACATCATAGTCTACCCCCGCAGCTCTGAGGTTGGGGCCTGTTATGCCGTAATTCAGTGCTCGCTCAGCACTGATAGGGCCGGCACCTACGCAACGGTCAACAAATATCTTATTCCTGTTGAGCAGGTTTTCAAATTCCGTCATTGTCTTTGGAAAGTCTGTCAGGAATTTGTTCAGTTTTGTAAAAGATGCTTCTGAGAAATTACGTTCAAAACCGCCCACCCTGCCAATGTTGGTGGTAAGGCGTGAGCCACATATTTCTTCAAATATTTCATAAATATGCTCCCTCGACTGGAACACATAGGTAAACGGAGTAAGTGCACCTGTATCCACGCCTATAACCGAATTACACACCAGGTGGTCGGCAATACGGGCCAATTCCATAATAATAACACGCAGGTACTGAATCCTTTTCGGAATATTAATTTTCAGTAGTTTTTCTACAGTCATGTGCCACCCCATATTGTTGATAGGCGATGAGCAATAATTCAGGCGGTCGGTAAGGGTTGTGATCTGATAAAACGGCCTGCGCTCTGCTATTTTTTCAAAAGCCCGGTGGATATAGCCAATGGTTGGCACTGTTTCCAGCACACGCTCACCATCTATTTCCATAATGTTCTGGAACACCCCATGGGTGGCAGGGTGTGTAGGGCCCAGGTTGAGCGTTGTAGTCTGTTTCTGAAGAGATTCCTCAGAAAGTTTTATATGCTGCTGTTGTTGCTGTTGAAGTTCCATATACCCTGGATCCCTAAAGGGGCTTCCCCTCGTTAATAATTATTACTGTTTCAGTGTCATGTATTCTTTTTCTTTCCTACCGTCCAAACATCTCATTGTCCTTATCTCTGCGGGTAGGGTCTTCCATTTCATATTCTTTCCGCATCGGGAAATAATCCATCTCATCCATGTTGAGTATGCGGATAAGGTTGGGGTGCCCGATGAAGTTTACCCCAAAAAAATCATAGGTTTCACGCTCCATCCAGTTAGCTCCTGAAAAACGCTGTGAAAGTGAATAAACATCAGGTTTTTCTGAAGGTACGTATACTTTGAAACGCAGGCGGATATTATCTATCAGATTATGCAAATGGTACA
The DNA here is from genome assembly GCA_900299255.1 of Sphingobacteriales bacterium. Lineage (GTDB taxonomy): Bacteria > Bacteroidota > Bacteroidia > Chitinophagales > Chitinophagaceae > Nemorincola. Next base: position 3,829 of record OMJB01000082.1, on the reverse strand, counting down.
CCACGCAGATTTCTTCTCCTTTTCTGTCGGGGTAATGCACTCCGGTGAGGTCTGTAAGAAAGCGGAAACGCAGTGTTTCGTCATCATAAAGAAACTGCACCACTTTCAGGTTAAGCTCGGCCGGTGCGCTGAATGTCAGCAGCCCGAATTGCTCTTCCCATCCGGTGAGTTGCTCACCGAATTTTTCAGTCAGTTTTTGTTTTATTAATTCGTTGGACAATCCCATTTTTAACTAGTCGGCTATACTGAAAAATCACATTTATTTACCGGTAACACGCAGGTTTTATTCTATTCCGTAACTCTCCATCAGGCTCTTATATACCGGGTTATTTCTTCTTCTTAAACTCTCGGTGCTTACGAGGTCCTGTAGTTTAAGAATACCATCTATAATGCCTTCCGGCCTGGGCGGGCAACCTGGTACATATACATCAACCGGAATCACCTGGTCTATGCCCTGAAGTACAGAATAAGAATCAAAAATGCCTCCGCTGCTGGCACATGCACCAATGGCTATTACCCAGCGGGGTTCGGCCATCTGCAGGTATACCTGGCGCAGGATGGGTGCCATTTTTTTGGCAATAGTACCAGCTACCAGCAGCACATCGCACTGACGTGGCGTGAATCCCATACGCTCGGCGCCAAAGCGGCCCAGGTCGTAATGTGACCCCATTGTTGCCATGAATTCAATACCGCAGCAGGATGTTGCAAATGGCAGCGGCCACAGGGAATTCTTACGGCCCAATTCCACAATCTTATCAAATGACGTAGAGAAAAAGCCCTCACCCGAATATCCTTCGGGCATCTCCACCATTTTCACTTTCGTATTATACTGTACAGGACGGGCCATAAAAACTAAAAAATTAAAACTTAAAAATTAAAAAGCATAAAACGTGAAAGCAGTATTTGCTTTTTATTTTTTCTACTCTTCCCAGTCTAGTGCGCCTCTCTTAACGATGTATATAAAACCGCACAAAAAGAAAGCAACAAATAAAACTACTTCCAGAAAACCCTCGGTACCCAGAAATTTGAAATTGACTGCATAAGGATAAAAGAAAATAACTTCAACATCAAACAGCACAAATAGTATAGCTACCAGAAAATATTTGATACCCATTGGCTGCCTTGCATTACCAACAGAGGGTATACCACTTTCAAAATTGATTAGTTTGTCACCCGTTTTTCTTTTGGGGCCCAGCAGGTGAGTTACCACCATCATAATTACCACAAATCCTACAGCAATAACTAATTGCAGCGCCAGAGGAAAGTAGTTAAAGGGTGTATTGTGCTCGGCGGCCAACAGTAAACAATTCATAAATGGTTTCGCAGATTTGAAACTTTGTTAATAGAATTGCAAAACTACAGCTATACTATGAAAAATCAACGTGTTTCGGCTATTTTAATTAGCCGCTGGTTTGTACAAAAATCTGTGTTTTCAGTTATGTATATTAAAACAGAAAAGGCAATCTGCACATTCAAAAAATAACCCGTTTGCACTAGCCGGCAAAACCCTGATAATCAGAAATATTTTGCGCAATCAATTGGTTGCGTGTATATTTGCAATTAAATAGTTGCAAATAGGAAAAATGAACACACGGAGAGACGTATTTCAGGCGATAGCAGACCCTACCCGAAGGGCAATACTTGCCCTCGTGGCCATGCAGGCAATGACACCCAATGCTATTGCCGCACATTTTGACACCAGCCGGCAGGCGGTATCAAAACACATACAGATACTTGCCGAATGCCTGCTGATAACCCATAAACAGGCAGGCAGGGAGATTGTTTATCATTTTAACCCGGAAAAATTGAAGGAAATTGATATATGGGTGGAACAATTCAGGAAAATTTGGGAAGTGAAATTTAACCAACTAGACATTATAGTAGATAAATTAAATGATATAAATTAATGAAAAACAATAAATTTACTCTTGAAAGAAACGAAAACGGAAAATCGCTGCTTATAACCTGTTATTTTGCCGCATTAGTCAGCCGCGTGTGGGATGCCTGGACCAAAAGCGCCTTACTGGAAATGTGGTGGGCCCCGAAACCATGGAAAACGGAAACCAAAACCATGGATATGAGGCCAGGCGGGCTGTGGCTGTACACCATGTGCGGACCCGATGGTGAGAAACACTGGTCAAGGGCAGATATTATAACGGTTGACCCCGTCAACTGCCTGATAATAGATCAGGCATTTTGTGATGAGAACGGCAGCATCAATACCAGCCTGCCCAAAATGCGTTGGGCCATCACGTTTGCGCAGGAAGGTGAAAACACCAAAGTGAGTGTAGAAATAACCTGCGACAAACCCGAAGATCTCAGAACAATGGTGGAAATGGGCATGGAACAGGGATTTGAAATGGCTTTGGGGAACCTGGATGGGATGCTGTAATGTGCCATTGAAAACGAATTATATATTTAATGCAGCATCGCTCTTGTTGCCGAATTCATCTCCAGTATTGAGACGGATTCGTTCACAACCATATTACCTTTTTCACCTAACTTTGCCTCCCACTCACAGTACATGGAATTACCACCGGGTAAAAAAGTTTATTTCGCTTCTGACTTTCATTTAGGGATACCGGATCGTACCAGCAGCCTGGAGCGCGAAAAACGCATTGTTGCCTGGCTCGACGACATAAAAACCGATGCCGCCCGCATATACCTGGTGGGCGACCTTTTTGATACCTGGTTTGAGTACCGCAATGTAGTACCCAAGGGGTTTACAAGATTTATGGGTAAGCTGGCTGAACTCAGCGATGCAGGTATTCCGGTTGAAGTATTCACTGGCAACCACGATCTGTGGATGCTCGACTACTTTGAAGACGAGCTGAGCATACTGGTTCATCACAAACCCATATACCGCGAAATAAACGGCAAGAAATTCCTTATAGCTCACGGCGATGGCCTTGGCCCCGGCGACCATGGCTATAAGTTGCTGAAGAAGGTACTGCGCAGCCCGGTATCGCAATGGCTGTACCGCCGCCTGCACCCCGATACGGGCGTAGGTATGGCATCATGGTTCAGCCAGCTGGGCCCCAAACATGCCGATACACCGATAAAGGAATTTCAGGGTCCGGAAAAGGAATGGCTGGTGCAGTTTTGTATGGATACACTGAACAACGAGCATTTCGACTATTTTATTTTCGGGCACAGGCACATAGCAATTGAATATCCGTTGCCGCAAAACAGCCTGTACGTAAACCTGGGCGACTGGATACGCTACGACAGCTATGCCGAATTTGACGGAAAGGACCTGAAACTGAAATACTATAAAATGAATGTGGAATAATGTGATTGAATGTGCGGGTTAAGTGGGAGCCAGCCGCTCAACTTATGACTCACGACTTATGACTTACGACTATCAGGTATGAACAGGACATTAATAATGATCAGGCACGCAAAAAGCAGCTGGGCTAATCCGCTGCAAAGCGATTTTGAGCGGCCGCTTAATGAACGAGGAAAAATTGAAGCCCCTGAAATGGGAGCCAGGCTGAAGAAGCTGGGTATCAAACCAGATCTGATTATATCCAGTACAGCAAAACGAACAAAGCAGACAGCAAAGAAAATTGCACAGGAACTGGGCTACGATCCGGAGAACATCAAATGGGAAGAAAAATTGTATCATTGTATTCCGCAGGTGCTGGAAGAGGTTATATACGAAGCAGACGACAAAGCGAAAACACTGATAATAGTAGCACATAATCCCGGAATAACAGATTTTGTAAATCAGCTGGCGCCGGGCTTCTCAATAGACACTATGCCCACTTGCGGTGTGGTAGGAGCAAAATTACAAACTGCAGAATGGAATAACTTTTCCATCAGTAAG
>OMJB01000081.1 GCA_900299255.1 Sphingobacteriales bacterium | reverse complement strand
TCTTGAATTCAATTATAAAAGCACAATCCCATTTTATTTGGGAATGCAGTCGTTTGAGTCGGGTATCAAGTCAACCGTTCGTTACCTGACCGGGGTGAGCCCAAGTTCAAACTGGGCAAAATTCTACCTGCCACTTCAGGATTTTATTGCAGCGTATACCGGCAGCAGCGGATACAAATTCTACATTAAGGCGGTGCTGGGCGAAGGGCAAAGCAGCGGGGTATTATTGTTGGACAACATTCAAATAGTAACATTCTAAGCAGATGCGCCTGAACCCAATAAAGAGGAAAGCCATAAGGCAGCTGATGTTGCTTGATTATGTTGCAGCTTCGCTATCGTGGTTTACACTTTGGATTTACAGGCAGCATGTGCTTACAAAAGAGGGCTATCTGGACACGCTTCGTCTGTTTCAGGCAAGAGACCTCATTTATACAGTACTGGTCGTGCCTGCCATTTGGTTGTTTGCCTACCTTATGTCGGGAACATACTTTGATTTATACAGAAAATCCAGGCTCAATGAAATTAACAGGACGCTGATATCTTGTATTCTTGGTTGTGTGGTGCTTTCAGTATTTGTGTTTTCCAATGACAACAGGGACTATGCATACTTTATCAATGAATTTGGCCATTATCTGCTGATACAGACAGTATTTGCACTCATATCGAGGTTGTATATTCTGTGGCGGGTAAAGGTGAATCTGGCAAAGGGAAGGGTGGGCTTCAATACCCTTATTATTGGCGGAAATCAGCAGGCAATCAATATTTACAAACAGGTGCTTGAAAACCGCAAGGCACTGGGTAATATTTTTAAAGGGTTTATCTATTCTAACAAGGAATCCAGTAATGGTATGAGCAAGTACCTGCCTCAGCTCGGGCACCTTTCGAGACTGGAGGAGATCATTGACAATAATGAGATAGAGGAGGTGATTGTAGCCGTGGACTCATCGGAACACCATTTGCTGGAGGATATTGTGACCAGACTGTGCTACAGGCCGGTGGTGGTGAAGGTGCTACCGGATTACTATGACATCATTTCGGGGTCGGTGAAGACAAGCAATGTATACGATGCGGTATTGATACACATACATCCGGATCTGATGCCCGACTGGCAGCGAGTATGGAAACGTTCTATAGATATTGTCGTTTCTTTCTGTTCGCTGTTGGTATTGTCGCCGTTTCTGCTCATAACGGCTATACTCGTAAAATTATCATCGAAGGGTGAGATTATCTATGTGCAGGAGCGGGTAGGGAGATTTGGGCGGCCTTTTAATATTTACAAGTTCAGGTCTATGTATGTGACAGCTGAGGCTGCAGGGCCCGCACTTTCGAGTGATATGGACCCGAGGATAACACCCTGGGGCCGGTTTATGCGTAAATGGCGTATAGACGAGCTGCCACAATTTGTGAACATACTGAAAGGCAACATGTCGCTGGTAGGGCCGAGGCCGGAGCGGAGGCATTACATCAACATCATCAGTGAAACACATGCGCACTACAAATACCTGCTGAAGGTAAAACCCGGGCTGACGTCGTGGGGCATGGTGCAGTTTGGCTATGCCGAAAATGTGCAGGAAATGATAGAACGCATGAAGTATGACCTGCTGTACATTGAAAACTGTTCGCTGGCACTCGACATCAAGATCATTCTTTACACCATACTGGTTATTTTCCAGGGCAGAGGCAAGTAGCATTAATTTGGCAATTCGGCTATGGGACAATTCGGTAATTCGATAATGGGACAATTTGAACATTTGCCCAAGCAAACGGATTAGATTTTTTGGTGAAATTAGCCTAGACTAAGGGTTGCATCTCAGCTTTTTCCGTTATCCATGTTGAAAGTGCTTCTCCGACAATAAAAAAGCTTCCGGTAATTAATAAGCTGTCATTGGCAGACATGGCTGCTCTGGCTGCTTCAACAGCTTGTGCAACCGAAGGCCAAGGTTTGCCACTGAGGCCCATGCTGTTTGCTTTGGTGCACAGTTCCTGTGCAGGCAATGCACGGTATATAGCTGCGTTGCAGAAGTAATATGCCGCATCAGCAGGGAAAAGTGATAGGGCTTCGTCTACATCTTTATCTTTTACGAAACCGAGCACAATATGTCTGCCTGGAGTACTGGCCAATGGCGGATGGTTATCATTGCCAACTGTGGCAGGCAGGCTGTTAAACTGCTCCAGCACTTCTTTCAGCCCAGCAGGGTTGTGAGCCACATCACAAATAATATTTGGGTGTTCGTGCAGCCAGTCCCATCGCCCCATTAGGCCGGTGGAACTCTTTACGTGAGCGAGTGCACTAAGCGCACCTGCAATGGTGAGATTGAAGCCCTGATGGGCCAGCAGTTCAACCGCAGTCAGGATTGTTTTTATGTTGTGCTGCTGGTAATTGCCTGCCAGGTCTGTACGCAGGTCGTACATTTCGCGCCGGGCATTATTGATGGCTTTGTAATACTGATAACGGGCATCGAGTCCAGTGCGCACCATGCCCCACAAAGATTGAGCATAGTGCAGTGTGCTTTGTTTATGAACGGAATGCTCGAAAAATACGCGCTCAGTTTCGTCGTTTTGTTCGCCTATTACAGTTGGGACTTGTGTTTTAATTATACCGGCCTTTTCTGCGGCAATCTCCTGCAGGGTATTGCCCAGAAGGTCTTTATGGTCGTAACTAATATTGGTGATGATAGCCAGAACGGGGGTAATAATATTAGTGCTATCTAGGCGGCCACCCAGACCAGTCTCAATAATAGCAATATCTACCTCTGCCTCAGCAAAGGCTGCGAAAGCCATTGCTACTGTGATCTCGAAAAATGAAGGCTGAACCTCTTCTATAAGAGCCTTGTGTTTTTCCACAAAATCCACCACCCATTGTTCAGATATCATTTCTCCGTTGATGCGGATTCGCTCGCGGAAGTCGATCAGGTGGGGTGAGGTATATAAACCGGTTTTGTAGCCTGCCTGCCGGCACACCGCTGCCAGGCCGTGGCTGGTGCTGCCCTTGCCGTTAGTGCCCGCAATGTGTACCGACCTGAATCTGGTTTGAGGGTCGCCAAGTGCGGCGCACAGCCTGATTGTATTGGTGAGGTCGGGTTTTAAAGCGGCTTTACCGATGCGTGAAAACATCGGCAGCTTTTCGTATAAATAATTAAGGGTTTGCTGATATCCGGGTTGGCTGCCCATGTTGTTACTGACGAGTTTTGAAAATAATGGTTACATCCCCAAACTGCTGCGGCTCGGGGCTATGGCTGGCGGTGAATTTGACCTTGTTGATCTGCTCGAGAGCGATCTTATTAAGCTGCGCAGACGAAGATGATTTGATGTGTTTGTTGATGATGTTGCCGTTGCGGTCAACAGTGACACTGACCACCACTTTACCGCTCTCATTGAACTCTGCTTCGAATTGCTTGGGGAAAATGTCCCTGCCGCTGAGGTTATGGCCGATGCCGCCGCTGCCACCACCGCTGCCGGGGCTGCCGGTGTAGTTGGCCGCACCGGGCGTGCCACCGGGAACGCCTTTGTCGCCGGGGCCAGAACCTTTGCCCTCGTTCTTGCCGGGTTTGTTTTGAGCGGCGTTATTGCCACCCTGGCCATTATCGCCGGGATAGCTGTATTTAGGTTTTTCTTCTTTCTGTGCTTTGTGCTCAGGTGCGCTGACAGGGTTGGGTGCCGCTTTTTTGTTGTTAGCGTTTACTTCGGGTGCATCTGCTTCCGTGGACTGCATTATGTTTTTTGGCAGGGTGCTTTTAACAGCTACACTTTTAAAAACAACGGATGCCTGATAATTAGACGGGGATTTCTGAGACTGTGGCTGATCGCTGCCGCTCCCATCGTCGCTGGTGCCGAGATTTACTTCCATGCCGCCTGATGCATAATCTACCGGTGGTGGATAGGGAAGTGAGTAATGAAGGAAATAAAACAGCAGGAAGAGCAGGCAGTGTACACCAATTGTCCAGGCAAGAGCTTTGTTATTTACCATGGGCTGCTGCTGAGAGATAGCTGTCATTAACCTAACTTTTGTTTAAAATTACTGAAAACATTAAAATTTAGTGCCACGGAGTTTGAAATTTAACAGCCCCGTGATTAATTAACGGTAATACAGCAGTTTTATGATGCAGTTCTATACAGTTGCCGCTCACTAATGTGCAAAATCAACGTCATAATTCTTCATTCGTTCAATAGGTGGATTGAAGTAGCCATATTTTACATCAGGAAATTCTTCGTGAATCAATTCCATCATCTGTTTTATGCCCATGAACTCACCAGTATCGGTAATGCCCAACTTGCCCAGATACCAGTCTGGATCAATATTGAAACTGCGCCACTGGATCATATCGAGCCCGGTGGACGAAATAAGTTCGCGCAGGGCTTCGTATTCGGCAACGCTGTCGGTCATGCCGGGGAATACGAAGTAATTGATAGACGCCCAGCCACCGTATTTTTTTACTCTGCGAATACTCTCTACAATATCATCGAATGTATAATTGTTTGGGCGGTAATATTTGGTATAGAATTCGGCCTGTGCAGAATTAAGGCTGACACGGATGCTGTTAAGGCCTGCCTTCATTAGCTCTTCAACTGCATCGGGCTTGCTGCCATTGGTGTTGATGTTGATAGAGCCTTTTTGGGTGTGTTTGCGGATTTCAATAATTGAGTCCCTGATGGTTTCCCACATCAGCAGAGGTTCACCCTCGCATCCCTGCCCGTAGCTTACTATGGGGAAGGGGGCTGTCTCCAGGTGGGGTACTGTAAACTCAACAATCTCGGCGGCAGTAGGTTTGAACTGCAATCTGTCCTGCGGAGAAACAATTGTCTCATCCTCTGGCTGAAAAGAGATACAGCCGATACAGTTGGCATTGCAGGCAGGAGAAGTAGGTATGGGGCACTCCCAGCGGCCCATAAAATAGTTGCGGGCAGCAGGGCAGTTGTAAGTAAGCGCACAGTTGTCTGCCAGGTGTTTTACCAGCCGGTTGTGCGGGTAGGCATTTGTAAGTAGTTCAACGCCTTTTGCGATTTTTTCATCATCATAACCACTGCACTCCTGCCTGATATCGCGCTCTATACGTACAGCAGGAACGAAGAACTTACCATCGTACCAGCCGGCAGCAGTGTAGCAAAAAAGCGGCAGTGTAGGTGCATCGGCCAGGGTCTCGTAAGCGGCCAGATAGAAGCCGGTATGTGCAGGCGGAATAAACGCGGCAACAGCCCATCCTTTTTCACAGATGCGCATTTCGCCTGTCTTTACGTCGATGCCTATGCCGCGGCGACCGGGCAATTCGTAAAGGTTGCCACCATCGGGTAATTCTATCCAGTCTTCGGCGGGTATGGGCAATGCGTCCCATCCGGTGCGGCCTGCTACGTACAGGGACTTGTCTTCAAAGATATTGCCGTCACCGTCGGAGTAAAGTATGTATGGGTTACCAGTCATCATTTCTTCTTTTGCTTCTGAATTGTTCTACCTGATTAGCGCAATATGTTTCGAAAGGTATGTTGTCTGTATTGGCGTCAACTAGGTCCATTTGTACAAAGCTGTTATCAGTAAAATTGACTGTGATGGTGCCGAAACGAAGCAGCACATTTTCGATTTCTGTCCAGGGGCGGAAACGCCTGCGTGATGTCTCCGGCAGTTTTATTCCTTCGTCATCCACGATTATAGCCAGCTTTTGAGCGGAAGGTTTTTCCCAGTACAGTGCAAACAGAATGGCTGCGCTCAGTACGCTGAAAATGAGAGCAGGGAATTTCCATTGCTGCAAGATAGAATAAATGGCGAGGCTGAGTGCCACACCAAGCTCGCCTATACGGAAAACCGGGTTTATTTTGTGGCTGATCACCCATTTGTTTTTTGCCATCACCAAAACCGTAAGAACAATACCACTCAGCATGATGCCAGCTCCCCACCACGGAATTGTATAATTGTAAACAACTATAATAAGCCCGGCTAATATAAAAGCCAGAGCGCTCACCATGTGCAGCGTTGTTATCTGGTGAGGCTGTACCTTTTCGTCTGTTACGGGGAAAGTGTATTGCATGGTGCAAAGGTAAGCAATACAAGCCCAAAACCCGCTTTCGCTGAAGCTATGGCGGGCAAGCTTATAAGGGCTGCAAAAGGGTGTTTACCCTTTTGCTTTATTTGTTGTTAAAAATGACCGTTTGATTTTGCAGGTTATCAAACCGCCAAATTTAACTGCGCATCAGCACCGTCGCCGGGTAGCTTGACGTCGAAGTCTTTGAGGGACTTGTTCATCTCGCCCTGTACCTGCAGGCGGCCAATGTCGACCATCTGGCGCAGACGCCAGCCGAGGAAGTTGTCGCCGGTGGGGATACCAAACTTGCTGAGTGCCTGGTTGACGATCTTAGAGGCTTTCTGGTACTGATGAGAGCAAAAGCTGTTTAACTGGTTGTCGTAATGGTCTTCGTTTTTGAGCCCCAGCCTTTTGCCGCCTTCCAGTGTACGGACACCCGATCCAGATGCCGCCAGTTTGCGCCATTCATCGCCGTCTGTCTCCAGTTCGGCGGCATTTACAGCCCTAGCCAGCCTTTTGGCTTTTACTACCTCTTTTGGCTGTATATCACTGATGTTTTTTGGGAAGAAAATTTTGCCATTTTCGTCAAGGAAGGGTAGCCCGGCAATATTGACCACGAAAAACCGACCCAGAAACTTACCGAGGTACTGGAGCAGCCAGTAGTAGGCGCAAATATCTGCGGGCCAGGGTGCTATCCAGAGCCATGCTACAGCTTCTTCATTTTTAGACATTTCAATGATAATCTCAGACAGGCGATCGAAATCATCTACTGATACTGTAGTTTTTTCGTTGGTGATCACCTGCTGCCAGAATGCAGTGCGGGTTTCGGAAAATGACAATTCTTCGCTTTTTTGCAACGGGCCTACATTGAGGAGGTCTCTCAAAATCAACACTTCGCCAGCCAGAGCCGGGTCGAGGATCATGGCATCTTTAAGCGGCGCGGCTGCGGCATCACCAACAACAATATGATATATCATTTACTATATTCGTTAGAGTGGCAAATGTAAGAATTGGAATTGGGAATTGGGGATTAGGTGTTTGGAATTTGGGATTGGGGTTCGATTGTACAATGTTAGAGGGAAGGATTCATATTTGGGAAGTACAAATTTTCATGATTTCAGACATTTTTCACGCTTGATTGCCTGGCGGCTGCCGTTGCGAAAAATAAATGACAGTTATTTTCCTAAGTAATTAAATGAAATTAATGATAGTAATATTACTACCTTTGGATTGTCGTAGAAAAGTGCCATTAGATGAAATCGAGTGAATTGCATCGGAAAATTAAAAGAAATGGGTGGGTTCATATCCGAACTGAGGGTAGTCATTATATATACCAAAAAGATGGCAAAGCCTACCCTGTTCCATTTCACGGTGCAAAAGAAATAGGTACTGGAATTGAAAAGAAAATAATTAAAGAAATGGGACTGGAAAAATAGGATGTTCAATCAGAATAAAATGAATGGTTATGAAACAAATTAAAATAGTTATAGAACGCTCAGCCGACCTTTTTAGCAGTTATGCAGAAAATGTGGAAGGTGTTTATGGAGGTGGCAACACAGTTGCAGAGGCCAAGCAGTCAGTTATAGATGCAATAACCCTGATTAAGCAAAACAACAGTGCAAAGAATATTCCAGAAATTCTCAAGTCTGATTATAAATTGGTTTATAAATTCGACGTTCAGAGTTTTCTGGATTATTACAAAGGGGTTTTTACTCCTGCCGCACTGGAGCGCATTGCAGGAATTAACCAAAAGCAAATACAGCATTACTCATCAGGCCATAGAAAACCAAGGCCTGAACAAAGAAGGAAAATTGAAGCGGCACTTCACAAATTAGGGCAGGAACTTATGGCGGTCGAGCTTTAGATTTCCTCTGGCCAAATTTTGGCACTTCTCCATTTGGTTGTATTCTAGTTGCTGATTTCAATAAAAGCACAAACAGGATATTTTTGTTAGCAACGTACTATGTGCGTTGCTAATCTTTTTAGCTTTTTACTCATTACATTTGAACGAAGAATAATAGCAATGAATAATTACGAAATAGCTGACCATTTTTCGCTGTTGTCGAAACTGATGGACATACATGGTGAGGACAGTTTCAGGGCGAAATCATACAGCAATGCTGCTTTTAATATTGAAAGGCTGCCGGCAGATGTATCTGCGATGAGTGATGGGGAGCTGTTTGCAGTGAGAGGTATTGGTGCATCTACAGGTAAGAAGATAAGGGAGTTGCAAACAACAGGCAAGTTGCCCCAGTTGGAGGATCTGCTGGCCAAAACGCCTCCCGGCATACTGGATATGCTGCAGATAAAGGGGCTGGGGCCGAAAAAGATTTCCGTGATATGGACAGAAATGGGCATTGAGTCACTGGGTGAGCTGGAGTATGCATGTAACGAGAACAGGCTTGTGGCACTAAAAGGATTTGGCGCCAAAACGCAGGAAAATGTGCTGCAGAATATTGTGTACTTCAAACAGAACTTAGGGTTTCATTTGTGGGCAGAGGTGGAGGAGTTTGCCAATTCCCTCGTGAAGCAACTGGCGGCAGCGCACCCTGAAAACTTTATCTCACTTACGGGCGATATGCGCCGGCAAAATGAGACCGTGGAATTTGTGGAAGTTGTTACAGATATAGGCCTGACGACTATTGGGGGTGAATTTGAAGCGTTGCCAGAGGCGGTGATAGAGGAGGACGGCGAGGAACTGATTGTGAAAATACCGGGGCAGCCGAGGCTGAAATTTTATTTTTGTGGTGGGGAGGATTTTTATTCGGCCTTGTTTGCTACAACCGGCAGTGAGGAGTTTATGAATGCGTTTACTGACAGGTACAGTATACCCGAACATGCAGCGTCGGAAGAGGAAATCTTTTCTGCCAACGGGCTTGCGTTCATTCCGCCTATGATGCGGGAGGCTGCCGGGGTACTGGAAAGGGCGGCAGCCGATACGCTCCCTGTATTGATACAGCCCAAAGATATCAGAGGCATTATTCATTCTCATTCTACATGGAGCGACGGCGTGCATACGATAGAGCAGATGGCAAAGGCGGCGCGGGATCAGGGACTGGAATACCTGGTGATCAGCGACCACTCTCAGACCGCTTTTTATGCAGGGGGGCTGAAGCCGGAGCAGATAGCAGCACAACACCTGGAGGTGGATGCGCTGAATGCTAAGCTGGCACCGTTTAAGATTTTCAAGAGTATAGAGTCGGATATACTGGGCGACGGTAGCCTGGACTATTCACAGCAGGTATTGGAGACATTTGACCTGGTTATTGCATCGGTACACAGCAATCTGAAGATGACGGAGGAAAAGGCCATGGAGCGGGTGCTGAATGCAGTGCGGAATCCGTATACAGCTATACTGGGCCACCCAACGGGCAGGCTGCTGCTGTCGAGAAAAGGGTATCCGCTGGACCACAAAGTGCTGATTGACACCTGCGCCCAACACAATGTGGTGATTGAGATCAATGCCCACCCCAGAAGGCTGGATATAGACTGGCGGTGGATTGAGTATGCGATGGAGAAAGGGGTGCTGCTCTCCGTAGACCCTGATGCCCATGCAGTAGAAGGGTATAGGGATACCTACTACGGTGTGAAGGTGGCGCAAAAAGGTGGGCTAACGAAAGAGAGCAATCTGAGCAGTTTCAGTCTGAGTGAGTTTGAGGCGTTTTTGAAAAAATACAGAGAGAAGAGGAAATAGCAGTAATTTGTATGCAGCAATAATCAGGAAAAGATCAGTTACATGGCCAATAAGAAGAATAAACAGGCAGTACCCGCAACCGGCAAAACGCCCAAAAGCGGCCCAGTGAATGCGGCTGAACCAGTACGGCAACTGCCGGCAACGATGAAGCTGGCACTGCTGCTGGCTGTGGTATCAATACTGGTGTATGCCAATACGCTGAGAAACGGCTTTGTAATGGATGATCAGGTAATGATAACACACAATACCTATGTGACGAAGGGATTATCTGCTATACCTAAGATTTTTGCCACACCGCATCAGCGCGGATTCTGGGAATTACCAAATGATGAGTACAGGCCCCTGCCACTGGCTCTGTTTGCGCTGGAGTACAGCGCGTTCGGGCCTGAACCGATGCCCTTTCATCTGATGAATATTATTCTGTTTGCGGCATGTGTGGTATTGCTGTTCAGCTTTCTGGATAAGCTCTTTGAGGAGCGACGAACCGGCGTGGCATTTGCTGCATCGCTCTTGTTTGCACTGCATCCCATACATGCCGAAGTGGTTGCCAATATAAAGAGCAGTGATGAATTGCTGAGTTTCCTGTTTGGTTTTCTGAGCCTGAATATTTTTATGAAATACAGCACGAGCGGTAAAGCTGGGCAACTGGCTGCGGGTTTTGCCTGTATGTTCCTTGCGTATATTTCTAAAGAAACGGTGGTTACTTTTCTCGCAGTGATCCCTCTGGTGTTTTTCTTCTATGTCAAGGCAGTTAAGGAAAGGGCGATGCGCATATGTGGTGCGGCGGTTGCGGCAACTGCGCTGTTCTTACTGATTCGTTTCGGAGTGCTGAATTATTATCATGCTAATAACCTGACTAAAATAAATGTAATTGAAAATGCGCTGGTGAAAAACGGGCTTGCATTTGAATCGAGAATTGCAACTGCCATACTGATGCTGGGCCACTACATCAGGCTGCTGGTGGTACCCTATCCGCTTATATCTGAATATTCGTTTAAATCCATTCCTTTTGTGCATTTCAGTAATCCACTGGTATGGCTTACGCTGGTGTTTTATGTGGGTGCTGGTGTATACGCACTGGTGCGGTTTGTGAAGAATAGAAAGGATGCTGTTGCTTTTGGGATTTTCTTCTTTTTGGTGACGATAGCGTTGTTTTCGAATACATTCCTGCTGGTAAAAGCGACAATGGCTGAGCGTTTTTTGTTTTTTCCTTCCGTAGGCTTTTGCCTGGTGGTGGCATTGCTGTTGGTGCATCTGCTGGCAAAAGGAACCGAAGGCAGTATGGGCGCCCTGAAAAAGCCTGTATTGACGGGTGTGCTGGCGGTAATAGGGTTGTTATATTCGGTGGCTGTTGTGGCACGCAACACGGACTGGGTAGACAATTACACTATTTATAAAACAGACCTTAAAAAGGTGCCAGACAATGCCCATTTGAATTATCTGCTGGGGTACGAGCTGTTTTCTATGGCCAAACAGGAAACCAACGGCCAGGCGCAACAGGTAATGATGCATGAGTCGCTGGCAACGATGCGGAAGGCTACAGAACTGCTACCTGAATACTATTTTGCTAAGGCCGACCTGGGTGCTGCTTACTTTTGGGTGGGTATGATGGACTCTGCGATTTACTTCGACAAAGAGGCGTTGAAACTGATGCCTGATGCCAGTATCACCAGAAATAACCTGGCAGGTGTGTACATGAAGATGAAGAATTTTCAGGAAGCGATCGCTGTTTGCAGGGAATCAATGAGGCTCTCGCCGGCAAATGTGTATGCATATGCAGACATGGGATTTTGCTATCAGAATATAAACCAATTTGATTCGGCGATTTATTATCTGCACAAAGGCATCTGCGTAGACACTAATTTCTACGGTAACTACGATGTGCTGTCGTATGTGTACAAGGCAATGGGACGATATGACTCCATGGAGAAATATCAGACAATTTCAAAGCGGCTGCTTAATGCGGTGAAATAATAGCTGAGGCCCGTTGTACGGGCATATGTTATTGCCTTGCCAGTACTTCTTTCAGGTAGCTATCTATATTGCCAAACAGAAATTCGGGGTATTCGTTGCTGAATTTCATTTTTACAAACCCACCCAGTAATGGCCTTGCAGCAGGTTGCTTCATATCAGCGGTGCTGATGGGAATCAGTTCGTATTGGGCATCGGGGAAGTAACTGAGTACACGCAAAGCCAGCTCCACGCGGTTTACGTAGTCTGTGCCGCCTATATTGTATACGCCGCTTTTGCCGTCAGTAAGCAGCACGTACATGGCCCGGGCAATATCCCATGCATTGGCAGGCGATGCATATTGATCGTAGGGGAGCTTCAATGTGAGTTTCTGGCCGTTGCGGCACTGGTCTATTATGCGGGCTACGAAATTCTTGCCCCTGACCTCATTTCCGTAAACGTTGGTTACACGCAGCACCAGAGTGCCAGGCAGTTCGCTGAGTGCCAGTTGTTCGGCTTCCAGTTTGTGGCGGGCGTAAACGCTCAGAGGGTTGAAAGGGGCATCTTCGCGGTAAGGGCCGTTTTTGCCATCAAATACATAATCTGTGGAGATATACACCAGCCTTGCATTACAATCTTTTGCGAGCTTAATGAGGTTTATAGTGCTTTGCACTGTTTTATTGTAGCTTTCATCTACATGGCCTTCGCAGTAATCTACGTGGGTAAGGGCACCGCAGTGTACAATCACATCTGGAGCAAAAGCCTTTACATCGAAGTTGTCGTGATTATCCGGGTTGAGGGTATCATAGTAAACCGTGTTGTCAGTTTTGTATGAAAAATAGGAGCCAACAACTTCCCAGCCCTGTTCTGTAAAATGTTTTTGGCAGTTGCCGCCCACCAGGCCTGATGCACCGGAGATAAATACTTTCATTTATTATGCTAGATTAAAGGCTAAAGATAATAATTGATTTGATGTTCTTCAATAAGAGATGTACCAAAACTACCTGCCGCCTGCGATTGCACAATTCGGGAATGTATTTGCCTTTGGCAATTGGTAATATCAAACACTTTTCTGCTTAAAATAAAACATGGAATCCCCGGCGTGTTCGTGTTGAATATTTTTTTGAATTTGATAGACTCTATTCAACTGCTTCTTGTTTTCGGGTTTAAGTGCCATATGTTATTTAATCTGCGGCCTTGATTCTGTATTATGCAACAGGCATGATGCAAGCAGTAAAGCGTAGTGTTTAATAATAAATAAAAACTGCCCCTAATTCGGGGCAGTTTAAGATTGTACTTATAAAGGAGTTTAAAAATTTCACACCCCGGCACCTACATAAGGCATTTCCTGAGGGTAGAGTTTTTTGTCAAGCTTTTCACGCACAGCATCAAATGCTGCCAGCGTTTCGTCAATGTCCTGATCGGTGTGAGCCGCTGTTGGGATAATACGCAGTTCTATTTGCCCTTTAGGAATTACCGGGTAAACAATCACTGAACAGAAAATGTTGTAGTTCTCGCGCATATCGTATGTAAGCTGCACCGCATCAAACAGGCCGCCTTTCATGAACACTGGGGTAACCGGTGTGTTGGTGGTACCCAGGTCAAATCCTCTCTCACGGAAACCGTTCTGCAGCCTGCGCACATTGTGCCACAGTTTTTCTCTCAGTTCTGGTTTGGTGCGGAGCAGTTCAAGGCGCTTCAGATTGCCCTCCACAAAAGCCATTGGCAGTGACTTGGCATATATCTGTGAGCGCATATTGTACCTGAGGAAGGTTAGTATCTTCTTATCTGCTGCCAGGAAGCCACCTATGCTAGCCATTGATTTTGCAAAAGTGGAGAAGTAGATATCTATATCGTCAATACAGTTTTGCTCATCGCCAATGCCTGCGCCTCTCTTGCCCATAGTACCGAAACCGTGTGCGTCATCTACAAACAGGCGGAACTCATATTTTTCACGGAGTACAGCTATCTCACGGATCTTACCCTGATTGCCGCTCATGCCAAACACGCCTTCTGTAATAACCAGTATGCCGCCACCTGTTTTCTTTACAAGTTCGGTAGCGCGTGCCAGCTGCTTATCGCAGTCAGCAATATCGTTGTGCTTGTATACGTATCTGTGACTGGGAATAAGACGAAGGCCATCAATGATACAAGCATGAGATTCGGCGTCGTATACCACCACATCATGCCTGCCGCAAAGTGAGTCTATAGCAGATACCATGCCCTGATAACCGTAGTTGAACAGCATAGCATCCTCCTTGCCCACGAACTCAGCAAGCTGGCTTTCGAGTTTATCATGGCTGTCGGAGTTGCCGCTCATCATCCTTGCACCCATTGGAGATGCCAGGCCATATTTTGCAACTGCGTCGTTATCTGCCTTACGTACCTCGGGGTGGTTTGCCAGGCCGAGGTAGTTGTTCAGGCTCCAGATAATCTTTTCCTTACCACGGAACTTCATGCGATTGCCTATTTCACCTTCCAGCTTTGGAAAAGCGAAGTACCCCGGTGATTTTTCTGCGTAGTCTCCTATCGGCCCTAATCTGTTCTCGAATTTTGCGAATATGTCCATATGATTAAATATATACTATGTTTACAAAGCAACCATTTACCAGTGCGAAAATAATAAAAATATAACTCAGGTTTGCCCGAACATTTTGCACATTTGCACAATATATGTTATACAAAAAGTAAAATACCGTCTGTAATGAAGCATCTAAGGGCATTTATAATTTTGTTAATAATCGGCGCAACGTCGTGTGTCAGCAGGAAAGAGGGTGTAGAGCGCCCCAAAATAGTAGTGGGACTGGTGATAGACCAAATGCGCTGGGACTATCTATACAGGTATTACGATCTGTATGGCAATACAGGTTTCAAGCGGCTATTGCGAGAAGGATTCAATTGTGAGAATGCGATGATCAATTACGTGCCTACGTTTACTGCACCGGGGCATAGCTGCATATATACCGGTTCGGTTCCATCGATACATGGCATAGCAGGAAACAACTGGATAGACAATGCTACGGGGAAAGGTGTTTATTGCACTGACGACAACACTGTGCATATGGTTGGAACTTTAGATCCGGCAGCACCATCTATGAGTCCAAAGAATTTGCTTACATCTACCATTACCGATGAGCTGAGGCTTGCTACCAATCTGGAGTCGAGGGTATATGGGGTGGCTATCAAAGACAGGAGCTCTATACTGCCGGCAGGGCACCTGGCAAATGCTGCCTACTGGATCGATGACAGCACGGGGAGTTTTAACAGCAGTTCGTACTATCCGAATCCAAACCCAAAGTGGTTGCAAGCGTTTAACGGCAGACATCAGGCAGATAGTCTGATAAAACTGAACTGGAACCTTTTGCTGCCAGCAAACCAATATAGCCAGAGCCTTGTAGATGCCAACCAATACGAGAAGTCGTTTAAAGGGGAAAAAGCACCCGTGTTTCCGCACAAAATGGACTCGCTAACAGGTAAGAACAAGTACAGTGCATTTAAGGCTATGCCGGCGGGTAATACGATTACGTTTAATCTCGCCAAGGCATGTATGGAAGGGGAGCAGTTGGGTGCAGGAAAGAGTACAGACTTTTTGTGCATCAGCCTGTCAAGCACCGATTATGCAGGGCATCAGTTTGGTCCGAACTCTATAGAGATAGAAGATATGTACCTAAGGCTTGATAAGGAAATAGGCGACTATCTGAACTTTCTGGATAAATATGTGGGACGGGGTAAGTATCTGTTTTTCCTTACTGCAGACCATGGTGCGGCGCACAATCCGCAATTTCTTACAGACGAAGACTTGCCAGCCGGTGTAATGAATAAGGCAATTACTGAAGGCCTGAATCAATACTTAAAGGCGAAGAACGGACATGATTCTATTGTAAACGGATTTGTGAATTATCAATTCTACCTGGACGAACAGCTTATTGCTAAAAACGGATTGGACAGGGAGAAAATCAAAAAAGAAATTGAAGAGTTTTTGAGTAAGAAGCAGGAGATAACGTATGTAGTAGATCTGGAGCATTTATCGAATGCTGTGCTGCCGGAGCCGCTTAAGGCAATGGTGATAAACGGATACCACAGGCAGAGAAGCGGCGTGATTCAGGTGGTGCTGAATCCGGCATGGTATGAGAATAACGGAGCAACTACGGGTACTACTCATGGCACTTGGAATCCGTATGACTCGCATATTCCGCTGCTATGGTATGGCTGGCATGTGCCGAGAGGGCAATCGAATAGAGTGGTGAATATGACAGATATTGCTGCTACACTGGCGGCAATGCTGCATGTGCAGCAACCGAATGGATGTATTGGTGTGCCGATTGAGGGAGTGATAGGGATGTAAGGCCGCTGTTACTTTATCTGCTTGGGTATAATCACTGAGAAAGAAGCTCCAATACCGGGAGTCCCTGTGGCGGTAATAGTGCCTTTGTGTTTTTCGGCAATCTTTTTGCATACAGCCAGACCTATTCCTGTGCCGTCGTATTCAGAGGTGCTGTGCAGGCGCTCAAACATCTGGAATATTTTTTCAGCATAGTTATTGTCGAACCCAATGCCGTTGTCGCTGAAGTTGATATTGATATAGTCCTGGTTGCCGGCCAATTTGTATTTTTCGGCTTCTTTGGGAGATACCTCTGTACATGAGATGCTGATAACCGGGGGTATATCGGTTTTTGAAAATTTAAGTGAGTTATTGAGCAGATTGAAAAACACCTGGCGGAATTGTTTTGACCCTGCAAAACGGGCAGGTACAGGCGCATAAATGACCTGTGCATTTTTTTCCCTGATCCGCATATCCAGGTCTGTAACAACATCAGAGATAAGTCTGTCCAGGCTCTCAGATTCATTTTCATTATTCTGAAAGATACCACTTACAGATAGCAGGTCTTCAATGATCGTCTGCATACGGTGGCTGGAAGTGATCATGCGCTCGAAGTAGTTCCTGCTCTTTTCAGAAAGATTTTCTTTTTCGTTTTTAACAATCATATCACTGAATGTGATAATCTTCCGCAGAGGTTCCTTCATATCGTGGCTGGCAACGAATACAAATTCTTCGAGGCTTTCATTCACACGCTGCAGTTCCAGATTTTTCTGGTGCAGTGCATTTTCGATTTCCACACGCCTCGTAATATCCTGTACGGTACCCAGGTGCTTATCGGGGTTTGTTTCCGGGTCCAGGTGATTCTGCACACGGGCGTTCAGGTATTTTACGGAATTGTTCTTCAGAATGATCCTGTAGGTGAATTCAGAAACTTCATTCCCTCCTAGTTGCTGTAGCATGCTGGTGCACACCAGGCTCAAGTCGTCGGGGTGGGTAATCTGTAGCAGCTGATCATAGGTAACCTCTTCGCCGGTGGGGATGTCATAAATCCGGCAGAGCTCGTCAGATAATTTCATCCGCCGGGAGAGCATATCCATTTCCCAACTGCCCATATTAGAAAGCCTTTGGGCTTCAGCCAGAGAGTGTTCGTTTTCCTGAAGCTGGGCAATAGACTTTCTGAGCGGAGTTATATCCCTGAGGCAAAACAGCGCCCCTTCTATGTTGTTATTGCTGATGAGCGGGCTCGCAGAAACGGAGACAAAATAGGTCTGATCTGAAATTACCAGAGAACTTTCGAGATTCTTTACAAAACCACCCTGAATAACCTGGCTCCAGGCGCTCGTAAAGCTGGCCATGTATTCATTAGAAGCATAGTTGAGAACCCCAGACAGGTGTTTTTGCTGCAGATCGGTGTCGCCGAGTGCAAGGAATTCGATACCGTATTTATTGACGTAGCTAATAGCGCCGGTATCTGTTATGCTGATTACGGCTACCGGAAGTTCGTCAAGCACCAGCTCGCTGTCTATCAGTTCAGACAGTGAAAAGAGCTTGTATTTGTACAATGCGGTTACTGTGGAAATGGAAAGGAATGTGATCAGGTAAGAGGTGACAGGTACTGCATCTGTTTTGAAAACTACCGGAAGCATAAACTGAAAAACAATGAGTCCGGTGGTGGGTATAGCCAGGCCTATGGCAATAATAAGTGACTGGAATCCCAGCGACTTATCTTCGCGCAGTTTGTATGAATAAATAAACAGGATGGCAGTGGCAATAATGAGCTGTATACCTACCCACGACATCATAAATATATCCAGCTGGTCCTGGTGATGATTGTTGACCCACCCCCAGAACTTGAAAAAAGTAAAGTGATGCGGAAAAATGTGCATATTGTATATGCTCACAAAGCCGAAGGCGGGCACATAGATCAGACCCAGCAGCAGTGTTGCCATATTTGACTTTACAGCTTTACTGTACAGCAGCGAGAAGTGAATAGCTAACGGCCCGAAAAACAGCCAGCCGATACAAAAGACCCCATCCCAGAAATCGGCCATGGTTTCGTTAGCACAAATGCGGGCAATAGAATCAGAAAACTGCCAGATACTGCCTGCCAGGGTTAGCAGCCCAAATACATTAACGAGCCTGTTTCGGGGAAAAGAGACAAGAATATATATTACCAGCCCAAGCCCGGTAAGCCCCGGAATAAAAGCGAAGTAAAATGCATTGATGTTGCCAACTGTAAAGTCGAAATAGTTCATTCAATGTGGTACAGTACAATAAAGTTAATGAATATTGGCAAGAAGTCAGTTGAATGATAAAGCAAAGAGCAGAGCCCAATGCTGTGTAGTTATATTTGCATTGATGCGAATTTATTTTGCCTTTAAGTGTCGTGAAATCAGAAGCACTGTTGGTCATGCAAGGGAGAAACCTTGCCTTACTGCGCCGTAAAAAAATCGACCGTTAATTTCAGACCGTCAGTGAATTTTTTGGTGGGGGAGTAACCAAGCAACTGTACAGCCTTTGAAATATCAGCGAGAGAGTTGCGGATATCGCCGGAGCGGGGATCGCGGTACACTGGTTGCTGATCTTTGCCCAGTAATTCGCATATGGAATGGTACAGGTAGTTAACTGAGAAGTTTGCTCCTACCGCTATGTTGTACACTTCTCCAAAAGCCGCTTCATTTTCAGTGAGCATACCTCTGATGTTGGCCTGTACCGCATTTTCAACAAAAGTAAAATCGCGGGTTTGTTCTCCGTCGCCGTTAATGTATACAGGCGTACCCTTCATGATGCCAGCAATAAATAGCGGTATTACAGCCGCATACGGCCCATCAGGATATTGTCGAGGGCCAAAAACATTAAAATAGCGCAGACCAATCACACGCAGTCCGAACAGCTCTCTGAATACAGATGCGTATAGTTCGTTGGTCTTTTTTGTAACAGCATAGGGAGAGAGTAGATTGCCGGTCTTGTGTTCTACTTTGGGCAGTCCTGGTTCATCTCCATAAACAGACGACGATGAAGCGTACACAAATGATTTTACTCCGGCATCTTTAGCGGCAGTAATCATTGTTATAAAGCCGCTCACATTTACGTCATTAGAAGTGACCGGGTCTTTTACTGATCTGGGTACGGATCCAAGAGCTGCCTGGTGAGACACATGATCTATACCGGCACATGCTTTTGCACATGTTTCGGCATCGCGTATGTCTCCATGCAAAAATTCATAAGCGGCGTTGTTCCTGAATAGGTCTACATTCTTTATAGAACCTGTAGAAAGGTTATCCAGCACACGCACCTTCCCGGCGCCGTTAGCCAGCAGATAAGCAACTATATGAGACCCGATAAATCCTGCTCCGCCTGTAACCAGAAAGCTTTTGCCAGAAATGTCAGCTGAATGAAACACTGCCATGATAAGTGGATTGAAGAACACAGAAAGAAAAAAGACCGTACTGAAACAGCACGGTCTTTTTTAGTTATCCCTGAATCAGGCTTTTTTTTCAGCTGCTTTTGTTTTCTTAACAACGCGTGCTGGTCTTGCTTTACCAAAACTGCCTAAAGTGATTTTACCTTTTTTAGTACGTTTATCTCCTCTGCCCATAATATTAATTTGTTTAGACTGCAAAAATAAAAAAAAGCAAGGAACTTTCCGCACCTTGCTTTTATAAGTTTCAAGCGAGAAATTATTTTTTACCTGAAATTTTGGTTGCAAACTCCTTGCCAGCCTTAAATTTAGGTACTTTGCGAGCTTTGATTTTGATCACAGCGCCAGTCTGCGGGTTACGTCCGTTTCTTGCAGCACGCTCAGAAACGGAGAAAGTACCGAAGCCTACCAGTGTTACACGGTCGCCTTTTTTAAGAGCCTGTACAACTGCTGCGGTAAAAGAATCCAACGCATCGTTAGCCTGTGTTTTAGTTACGCCGGCATCTTTCGCAATTTTGTCAATCAATTCTGCTTTGTTCATACTTTTTGTTTTTTTCTGTTAATAATACTTTGAGGATAGAACAAATATACTCACGTTTAGTTCACTTCCAAAAACAAAAGAAAATATTTTTTGGGTGCAAAAGCCTTGCCTGAAGCAGGTCTCCACAGGTTATTAACATATTGAGACAGTTAATTAATAAAAAAATATAAGCAGAGATGCGTGCAGGCGCGCATCACGTGAGACTGGCAGGGTATTTGCTGGGGGCGTTAACCGGCTGAGATCCGCTGTAGGTGGTGGTTTTAGATAATTTCCATCACTGTTCTGAAGGCGGCGAACTTACCGCCAAACAGTTCCTGACCCTTGCTGCGCATGGCAACTGAATGATGCTCAATATAGTCGTTGTACTCGCTAATAGTATTGCAGAAATACTGTGCGGAATAAGTGATGCCTTCAGTCTCATCTTGCTCCAAAAGTCTGCTCAGCCTGCAATCCGTGAACAGGCCAGTGTTCATTACATCGGCCATGTGTTCTGTTTTCATCCATTTTACCCAGGCGTCGGCAACTGCGTTTTCTACCTTAACTGTTACATTATAAATGATCATAGCGGTGTTTTATTCTGTTACCATTTTTTTTCAATACTGTCCAGTATAGCCACATAACTTACGTAGCGGTCTTCTGCAATTTTTTTATCCGCTACTGCCTGCTTAACAGCGCATCCGGGCTCGTTGAGGTGCCTGCAGTTGTTGAACTGGCAATCATTCAGATAAGTTCTCATTTCGGGGAAGTAGTGCGACAGTTCGTCTTTCTCAACATCAATCAATCCGAATTCCTTAACCCCTGGAGTGTCAATTATACGGCCCCCACCCGGCACTTCAAACATCTCTGCGAAAGTGGTTGTATGTTGGCCCTTGCCGCTCCAGCCTGAAACTACATTTGTTTTGATATCCAGGCCCGGGATGAACTGATTTATCAATGTGCTTTTACCTACGCCCGAATGGCCGCTTATGAGCGTAGTTTTGTCTTTCAGTACTGCAGTAACATCGGCCAGTGTTTTTTTGTCAATGGCTGAAACGGCAAATACTTTATAACCTGCCTTTCCGTAGATATCCTGCCAGTGACTGAGAATATGGCTGTGCTTCGCTTTTATAAGGTCTGTTTTGTTAACAATGATAGCTGCAGGAATATGGTACGCTTCGGCAGTTATCAGGTATCTGTCAATAAAGCCGGTAGAGGTACGCGGGTCGGCGACTGAGGCCACGAGTAATGCCTGATCTATGTTCGAGGCTATGATGTGCTTCTGGTTTCTGTTGTGCGGTGAAATCCTGACAATGTAATTGTTACGCGGCTTGACACCGGTAACCATGGCTGTTTTTATGGCTTCGTTTTCAGCTTCAAGATCAACAATGTCTCCAACGGCTATAGGATTTGTAGACAAAATATCGTCGTCGATCTTTAGTTTGCCTTTTACCCGGGCATCCCAGAATCGGCCTGCTTCATCTCTGACCGAATACCAACTCCCGGTGGATTTATATACTACGCCATGCATAGCCTATCTGAAGATCATGACACCCTTGAAGCCAAACATCCGCGTGAGAGAATCTTTAACATGCGTAGTATCAGCAGCACGGCAGGTAACAGAAGAGATAATCAGGAAGTCTGCGGTGTCTTTCTGCACCATATCTACTTCATTGCCGCCTTTCTTTAAGTTAAACAACCTTTTTTCTGCTTTGGCTCTGGAGTTGTAATTGCCAATAATCATTTTGTAGGTGTTCACCTGCAGTGAATCCTGGGTTACAGATGGCGGGAAAGAAGTTGATGTGTCTTTGCCCGGTGGAAGCGTGTCTACCGGCAGAGGCAGCGGAGCCCTGATAACAGTGTCTTTGACTACAGGCACAGGTGCCGGTGATGTTTTGTTGTGACTGTTATAATAGTAAATACCAAAAATAGCCCCACCCACAATAATCAGCAGCACGAGCACAAGAATAACCATGCTCCAGTTTACAGAGTCTGCTTTATGCGGAGGCGGAAACGAAGGTTTGTGCGCCAGCCGCGAATTTTGCTCGTCGAGCTGTTTACTGTTTTTAATAGTTGGGATGCCAGCAGGAGTAAATTTGAAATTGTCGTCGGTGATAAATGTAACCTTGCCGGCTTTTTCAGCAAAACGGCCAATATTGGGTATAGCTACTTCAGTACCGGCTGCAATTTCCTTCCGGGTTTGAGAGCTGAAGTCGCGCAGTGCATTGGCTGCTTTTGAAATGCTTATCTGTTCGTTTGATGCAATAAAGTTAGCCAGGTTGTCGTCAATAGATCCACCCGGTGTTACTATCACTTCATATGAAGGTGGCTGCAGTGCTTTGCCATCATAGGTGGCAGAGCGCTTCACCAGTTCAATATTGCCCAGCCCGTGAACATAACAGAAATGATTTTTTAATAAATATAATCCTATGTACTTAGCAATGTCCATTTTAGTAATAAAGCCTCAAATTACTTACTTAATTTAAAATTTCAATCTCAACCCCCCATAAATATTTATCCCATATGCCTCATAGCCATACCAGCGTTCGTTTATGCTGTTAAAAATATTGCAGATGTCAGCAAACGCAGACAGTCTTCTGGTAATCTGATATTCAGCATTAACTCCGGCATCCAGCACCGGGCTCAAAAGTATTGATTTATTGCTATTGTTGAGTGCGTAGGTGCCACCCAGGAAATAAACACTGGCGCCGGCATGCAGTTTCTTAAAGAAAACTGCTTCATAGTCGCCTTTTATCCTCACAGTAGGTTGATGCCAGACCTTTTTGCTATATGCATAGAAGTCGCCGCTGATACCTGCCGACCATTTCTCGGCTGTTTTATACCTTCCGCTCACTCTTACAGCAACCGCGCTCAAAGTATCATAGGCCACTACAAACCTGCGGTTGTCAAAGTAGTTATTCATGAATTCCGGAAGCCCTTTGTAATTCCAGTAGCTGATACGCCCTGAGTAGTCGAAGTGATCGCCAAGGCTGCCTTTAGCGCCCAGATAATATTCATCAGACCGGGTTTGTAAGGTTGTATAGGAGTTAGACAGGTATGGGTTTACAGCGGTGAGCTGTTTGTAAGTGTTCTGCACGAGCGAGCTTTGCAGGCCTGCCAGGAACTGCATGTGTTGTTCTTTAAGTGAATACACTGCGCTTATATCCGGCAATACAAAAAATTTACTGTTGATACCAGCAGCCAGGCCTACCAGTGCAGTGCCCGTGAAGTTGGGTAGGTCTATTTTAACACCCGGAAGTAGTTCGGCAAATGAATTGTCAAAACCATTGCTCTTTACAGCAAGGTGTGCCAGATTGCCTTTCAGGCATAAAAGTGCCTGAACTGTGTTATCAAACTTATAAGCAACTGGCAGGTCCAGGCCCACATTTATTTCACTCGTGTTGAATGCTGCTGAATAGTAGTATCCGTTGATAGAAGGGTTGTAAGATAATTTTGATGATGCGTTGGCCGCATTCTTCATACCTGCATCGAAATTGACCGAAGTGTAAGTCTGCTTTACGCTGTCGCTGTTGTAAGTATACAGATTGTGATTGTACCCGTAATTGTGATACTGATTGCGCTCTCCCGATATGCCTGCATGCCAGTCAGCTTTTACTGTATGAAGCATCCACTCGGCTTCAATACCCGCTATTGATGTTTTCTGGTACCTGATATTTCCTTCCTGAGAAAGATAGTGAAAATGAAGGTTGACATCGTAGTTGTCCTGGTGCAGCGTGTTTGCGCCTTCAAAATAAAGGGTGGAGATGTTGCCCCCGCCCAGTTTGATATAACCGGGGAAAGGAAGTGTTGCATTTTCTTTTCCCAGAGCCAGTGGCCTCAGCGGCATAGAACTGTAAGTGTAGTAGAGCGTTTGCTGAGGAACTTCGTAATTGAACACGGGATGCGTCGTGTCTACCGGTGGCAGCTGAGGTAACCAGGTGGGTTTAGGTGTCTGGTAAATTTGTGGTTTATACGACTGCACCACTTCAATAGCTGTGCCTTTTAGCACAGTGTCCTTAACCGGAACAGCACGCTGCGCAGCCACCTGCATGGCGGTCATTACCAAAACGAGCAATAAGAGCGATCTAAGACCCATAGTGTGCATATTATTCCTCAGACAATTTACTTTTCTTCTTTTCCAGCTTTTTTACCAATTCCAGTTTCTTACCGGCTTCCTGTTTTGTTTCGGCAATTTTGGTGTGCTTTACAATGCTTTCAAGCAGTGCTTTTGCGTTGAAGTAGTCATTCTGTTTTACCAGAATGTCTGCCAGCAGCAGATAAGATTTTGCAATCCAGTAGTCGTAGCCGGCAGAGAGGTGTATAGATTCGTTCGCGGCGCTTTCAGCTTCCTTGAGCTTACCCTGATTAAACAGCAGTTCTGCAATCCGGTACCTTGACTCAGCGGCTATAACACCATTCTTGTTATCACTGAGCTGGTCATAAATTTCCATGGCCTGGTCGCTGGTGCTGTCAGAGTACTGTATTGATCTGGCCTTGAAATACAGCGCATCGTTCATGTTCTCAGCAGAAACGCCGGGAACTGCCATCAGCGAGTCGGCGTATTCAGCAACTTCATGGTATTTCGACGCCTGAAATCCGCTTCTTACAATACCTGAGTATGCAAGTTCTTTCATCTGGCTGGTGCTTGAATTTGTCGCCAGCTTTAAATAGTATTCAAAAGCAAGCGCGAAATCTTTTTCTTCGTAAGCGATAGTGGCAGCATGCCTTGAACTGTTTTCCAGAAATTCATTCCAGGGACCCTTAAGCACAATTTGATAATCTTCTTTTGCTTCTTTGTATTTTTTCAGATGAAAATTGCATTCAGCGCGGTAGTAATGTGCTTTCAGCTCAAAAATACCATGCGGGTATTCTTTCAGGTAATCAGTAAATGCAGCGTGGGCACTTTCAATTTTACCATTGGCAAACTGTGTTTCTGCGGCAGCATAGTAAGTGGAATCAACAGAGCCGCCTTCAGCCGATGGAAGGTTGTTGTCCTTCAGCAATCGAGAGTACTCTCCGGGTTTGTTACTCTCGATATATAAACTGCGCAACGCCTCCATGGCAGAGAATCGGTCTTCTGATGCTGGGTAGTTAATTACAACCTGCTTATATGCCTCTATTGCCTGAGCGGTCATATCTGTCTCCTGATAAATGAAACCGCGCTTCATCCATGCTTTGGGTGCAAAACTCTTATCCGTTGCAGTGTCGGTCAGGTATTTCAGGTAAGGCAGTGCCTGTGAATATTTATCGTTTTCAAGGTAGGTGAGCGCCAGTTCATAGCGGGCAAATGAACCGTACGCAGACGCAGGTTTTTTGCCGATAAGGAACTGGAACATTGAAATTTTCTCGCTGTTTTTCCCCAATAGGCCCAGCAGAATGCCCTTCTGATAACGGGCATAGTCTGCATCTTTTGTGTCTTTTGAAATAATCTTATCATAAAGGGCAATAGCCTTCGAGTAGTTTCTCTGCATGAAAACGGCATCAGCTTCACGTACCATAGCAACCATCCCAGTATACGGGTCGTCGTTTTGCTCCTGCGCATGGTTGAAGAATCCCTGTGCTGCCGCGTAGTTTTTTGACTCAAGCGCAGCATAGCCCATATTCAGGTAGGCATGCTGTGCTGTTGCCAGTGGGCTTATATACGCCAAGCCTTTTTTCTTACCCAGCTTGCCGATGAATTCCTGGGCGTATGATATCGCGTCTGAATACTGGTGTTCGTGAAATGCTATTTCGCTCTTCCAGAAATAGGATGCACACTCAAAGTCATTGTTGACAGGATGCTCAAGCGACCGGTCGAAATATTTCAGGGCATTGGCAATGTCCTCTTTTCTGTATTGTTCAACAGCATAGCCAAAATTTGCTTTCTGATATACCTGCCAGTAGTCTTGCTCCTTTTTGCTTACTGCTTCCAGATGTTTTAAGGCTTCTGCAAAATTATTGGTTCTCACCAACAGGCCTGAGATCATAGTGTTGGCTTCATCGCGGTACTGACTGGCAGGGAAAACCTTTAATAGGTTGTACAGCTGCCTCAGGGCCTCATCGTTATATCCGGTCTCATAGCTGATTCGTGCATAAAGAATCATCGATGCTTCCTGCTGGCCTGCATTGAAAGTCATGTCTGCACAAATACCATAGGCATTTCTGGCGCTGGGCTTATCACCTGTTTTCAGGTAACAGTCTCCCAGCAGGTACATAGCTGTCTGTCCCAGTGAATCCGCTGTGCTGTTGAGTAGTTTGAATTTCTCAATGGCAGTGGCCCATTCATCTATTCGGTAATCGCAGTATGCCATTTCGTACAGATCCTGCTTTCTGATCTTATCGGTATGTTCGTAGTAGTAGTCAAAGTAAGGATGTGCTTCCCTGTATTTCTGTTCTTCAAACAGGCATTGTGCGGCAAGAAGGTGCAGCTCTTTATGGTAAAAGGATTTTTCCTTGCTTTTTATCAGTGTTTCTGCCAGAGAAAGTGCTTTCTCCCTGCTGCCCATGAAGTAGTATATTTCAGCAATGTAATAGGGTACAACAGATTTGTACTCTTTTACATCCTTTATCAGGTCAAAACTGTGCAGTGCCTCTTTGTACTTGTTTTTGTTGTACGCCAGCAGCCCATAGTAATAGTTGGCCGCTGGATAGTATTTTCCGTCTTTGAGTTCTTTTATTGCTGCAAACAATGGTTCTGCTTTTCCGAATTGTTTGTCGTTAAAGTAGCAGTAGGCCAGCTCAAATTTCTTATCCGCCAGTTCTACAGGTTCAAGATTGGTTTCGCCACTAGACTCATAATAAGGTATAGCCTTTGCATGATCGTTGTGTTGAAAATAAAACTGAGCCAGTCCAAAACCCAGGCGGTCTTTATAGGCCGGATTTAATGTTGCTTCCCGCTCGATTACTGCTGAATCTTTTGCTCCCGGAGCATCTGTTTTAAGGGCTGCCATGGCCAGTATGTACTTTGCCAGATCGGCATCAGCAGCACTGTGTACGGATGTTTTGCCTGGTCTTGAACCAAGGAAAGCGCGTGCAGACTGCGCCGCAACAGCGTAGTGACCCTGCCGGAATTGCTCATTGGCAATTATCAGATCCCTGCTTTCCGGATTGGCGGGGTATGAAAGCTGCGCCTGTGCAGCTGCTTCTGAAAGTAAAATGAATGCTATAAAAGTTAACCCCCGAAGGCGAAATGTTGTTTTTTTCAGCATCATTTACATCTGTTCATTAAAAATTCCAGGTTAGATTAATACTAGGGAATAAAGGTAGCTGGTAGATTTTTTTGTTGGTAATACGGTTAACGTAAAAAATATTGTTTCTATTGTACACGTTCGTAATTGCAAAAGTTGCCTCAAGGTTTGATTTTTTAGTAACCACGAACTTGCGTTTTACAGACAAGTCAAGGCGGTGGTACCACGACAAGCGGCCTCCGTTGATCTGATCGGCATATATCACGCCAGGTTCCCCGTTAGTCTGTCCGGGATTAGCCTGCAAATTGGCCATGTTTATGTTTTCGTAATATCCCTGAGTTTGAGTGAATGGGAATGGTGAGTGAATATTGAACCTGGCTGATACATCCCAGTTTTTCTTTTTTCCCAGTGTGTAAGAAGCTACAGCGTTTGCATTGAAACGGGTGTCAAACGGAGTTGGGTAATCCTGGATTTTGTCTTTGGCATCAATACTAGAATAAGTAACCTTCTGATAGCCCATTGCACCCCACAGATACACTCTTTGCGTAGAGTATTTTGCGGAAACGTCTATGCCACTGGCAATACCATCTGCCGCAACAAAGTCGGCGTCCATGGTAGTTTTTTTGTTTCTGTTGAGCTCATCCACCTGATTAAAATACTTGATCCATGGTTCCAGGTTGAACTCAACTTTATTCACATCGACTTCAACACCGCATACGCCATGGTAGGCAGTCTGCAGATTACTTTTTACCTGGTTGCCATTTTTATCCGTAATCTGCTGATCAGGGCTCAGCAGGAAGCCTGTAAACAGATTTACTATATCCTGATCTGATTTCGTGCTGATGATATTCTGGCTGTAGATACCCGCAGCCGCTTTCATACGCACATTGTTGGAGATGTTGTACTTAAGCCCGATCCTTGGTTCCGGAGAAAGTTTGTTTAATTCAGAGTAATACTGGATGCGAATACTGGGTTCCAGAATGAATTTGCTGCTGAAGTTGTGGCGGAATAAAACATACAGGGCAGCTAGTGTACTCTGGCGGTCTTCACTGGTGCTGATGCCTTTGGCCGCATAGTAGTTCAGAGACGTATGCGTGCCGCTTACTTCAATGCCGTACTTAAGCTGACTGTAGTCGGGAAGGAAGTTGGTGAAATTGATAGCTGCTTCGAATCCAGTGATTTTACTGTTGCGGGGAATTGTATCAGTTGGCAAACCTACTTCCTGCTCCAGATTAATATTATAGTTGGAATAAGCGAATTTGCCATCTATCAATGCTGATGAACTACCGGGGGAAACAACAAATGTACTACCGCCACCGGTTGCTTTCCAATGGTATGTACCTACGTTTTTGTGCAGTGAATCAAAACTGGTTGTTGATTGGTCAAGAATAGCCTGGTCATCAAAATTAAGACCAAACAGATTCAGCTTGCTGCCGTTGTCGCCGCTTAAAGTCATTTTGCCATATAGGTCTGTGAACTTATAAGGAAGCCCTTCCTTGAACTGTTCGCCCATGCCGCCGTATATAGATTTCGATGTCTGATCAAGGTAGCTGCTTTTACCGGTAACCAGAAAAGTCAGCCCGGCACCGTTGTGTTTCTTGGATTTAACCAAAGGCCCTTCTAGCAAAAATCTTGTCATAATTGGTGAAACTGAAAGCAAACCAGCCAAATCATTTTTATTACCATCTTTTGTGTGTACATCTACTATTGCTGAGGTTCTGTTTCCGTATTGTGCACCGAAACCCGCAGTATAGACATCGACGTTTCTGATTGCTTCAGTTTCAAAAACAGAAAACAAACCGATTGAGTGGAAAGGGCTGTAAATAGTAACACCATCGAGGTAAATGCCTGTTTGTGCAGGCGAGCCACCCCTTATATATAACTGTCCGCCTTGGTCACCTGTAAATACCACACCCGGAATTACCTGTAAATATTGTGCCAGGTCCGGTTCACCGCCTGAACTGGGGAGTAATTTCAGCTCACGGGGAGTGATATTCGTTACCCCGGTGTTGATACGCGTGATTTTGTCTGTCTTTCTGCTGGATACACTGACCTCCTTCAGGCCCACTTCCCTTTGAGATAAAAATATTTTCTTGGTAGCAATAGAGTTAGGTAGCAGGTTTACGGTAATCATGGATGAATCATAACCTACGCCAGTTGTTAGTAATGTGTACGTACCTGCTGGCAGGGAGATAGAAAAATATCCATTCACATCGGTCTGAACGCCTGTCTTTGCATCCACAACCATCACATTGGTATATATTACCGGCTCACCGGATTTTTTATCATATACGAATCCCTTGATAGTACCGTTATTGCTTTGGGCAAATGCTGATATTGATAGTAAAAAAACGAAAGCGGTAAGCAACCATGTGCGGTTATTCATCTTGTTAAGGTTTTTTAAAAGTATCTGTTTGATAAAGGTATTTACCTTTTTCTAAAGTGCGGCAAAGATAGGAATATCGGTAAGGCTGCCAAACCCTATAATTTTGTGAAATTTTATTTTTTTAATCTGTGGTAAAGGGCTAAATTTATACCGAATACCCTCGATTATGATACAAAAATTGAAATCTGTTTTACTGCTTATTGTTTTGATATTCGCAGTAAATATCTCCTTTGGGCAGAAACCTGAGAAATACTCCAGGGCAAAAATATATCTGTCAGAAGACGGGCACACTTTAAAAGATCTTTCCGCTTTGGGGCTGGCAGTAGACCACGGAGAATCGAAAAAGGGAGTGTCGTTTACTTCTGATTTTTCAAAAACAGAGATAGATAGGGCCAAAAAAGCCGGGTTCAGGGTGGAAATTGTTATTGATGATGTAGTAAAATACTATCAAAAGCAGAATAAAAAAAAAGCCCAAAAAACGACAAGCATAAGCTGTGATCACCCCGCCTTTCCAGTACCGTCGCATTTCCATCTGGGTAGCTATGGCGGGTTTTTTACCTATGCCGAGATGCTCTCAATACTTGATTCGATGCATACGCTGTATCCCGGCATTATTAGTGCCAAACAGCCTATTGATACATTTCATACTGTGGAAGGCAGGCCCATCTACTGGGTACGTGTATCCAACAACCCTGGTGTAGATCAGCCAGCAAAGCCACAGATGCTCTATACTTCCGTGCACCATGCGAGGGAACCTGGAAGTATGTCGTCAAATATTTTCTACCTGTGGTACCTGCTCGAAAACTACGCGACTGACCCGGAAGTGAAAACAATTGTTGACAATACCGAACTATACTTTATACCGTGCGTAAATCCAGATGGCTACCTGTACAACGAAGCAACCTCGCCTGGGGGCGGGGGAATGTGGCGCAAAAACAGGCGGAATAATCACGATGGTACATTTGGTGTTGATCTCAATCGCAATTATGGGTACAAATGGGGCTATGATGCTATTGGCTCCAGCCCCTCTACAATGAGTGAAACATACAGGGGGCCATCTGCATTTTCGGAGCCGGAAACCAGAGCCATAAAATGGTTTACTGAGAACCATCATTTCAGGTTTGCGCTCAATTACCACACTTTTAGCAATGATGTTATTTATCCTTGGGGTTATATCGCCTCATTTCAGGCGCAGGACTCTGATACGCACGTCAGCTTTTGGAATTACCTAACCCAGTATAACCACTATCAGCATGGTACGAGTGATCAGACTGTTGGGTACATCACAAACGGCGACTCAGACGACTGGATGTACGGAGATACAACGGTGAAGCACAAAGTGCTAGCATTCACACCTGAAATAGGGCTGCCATCTCTGGGTTTTTATCCTCCGGCATCAGATATTATCCCTAACTGTCAGGACAATCTTTTCCCCAATCTGGCTTTGGCTTCCTTTCTCCTGCCGTTTGCTTCTGTTGCCTCCGAAGAAAATAGGATTGAAACACGTACATCAGGCTTTTTGCATTATAAGCTACAGCGCCTGGGTGTTGCAGATACCGCAACCTACACTGTGAATATTATTCCGCTAGACAGCAGGCTTACTGTTGCAGCAACTCCGAAAACATATGCTGGGCTGGCGTTGCTACAGGAAGTTTATGATTCGGTTAGTTATAATCTGCTGCCCGGAACGCCAAACGGACAGTTAATCAGGTATGTGTTACAGGTGTACAACGGGCAATATTATATCAGGGATACGGTGAGTTTTTACTACGGCAAGTATTATCTGGAATTGGCTCCATCCACCAGTTCGTTATCCGACTGGAGCAATGCCGGATGGGGGCTGTCAACTGTAAATTATTTTTCACCGCCTTCCAGTATTCACAGTAACCTCACAGGTATTGAATCCTATGACAACAACACTGACATTACAATCACTACTACTGGCTCTGCCGATTTAACCCATGCAACCAGGGCATACCTGCAGTTTCATAGCAAATGGTTTGTTGAGAACAATTCGGATTACTGTACTGTAAGCGCCGCAGTAACAGGCTCTGGTACTTATGCTCCTTTATGCGGTAAGTATACTAAAGTCATTGAGTCAATTCCCGTTCCTATTTACAACGGCCACCGCCCTGACTGGGTACTGGAGGAAATGGACTTGGGAGATTACATTGGGCAGAAAGTCAATATCCAGTTCGAACTGGTGAGCGATTTTACTGGTAACAACAAGGGCCTTTATTTTGACGACTTAAGCGTTATTGCTATTATTGATTCAGCTGCTTCGGTAATTGATGCTCATGCTGGAGTGCGACAGCCTGATGCTGGAACTTCAGTTATGGCTGTTTACCCCAATCCGGCAAACACACAATTGTTTGTGTCGCTCAGAGGGAAAGTGCCCGGCCGGGATGTGCAACTGTTTTTATATGATTGCACTAGCCGTATAGTAAAGGAATTTGAAGCCAGCCGGGAAGTAACAGTTGCAGATATATCCATGCTGCCGGAAGGTGTTTATTACCTCAAAGGTTTTTATAACGGTAGCCCACTGCCTGTGCAAAAGGTGGATGTGATAAGGTGAGTGGCCAGGGAGCGCACGCTGCCAGTTTGCCCTATAGCCCGGCCACAGTATCATTGGAGATTAACTGCACTTTGCGTACTTTAGTATAATGAAGATTTTTACCGCCCAGCAGATACGGGCATGCGATGCGTATACAATTAAAGCGTCCAACATTCGCTCATCTGAACTAATGGAACGGGCAGCCGGCAAGTGTGTGAACTGGCTGAAAGACAATTTGCCCAAAGAGTCGCTTTTTGTAGTGCTGTGCGGCACCGGCAACAACGGAGGAGATGGCCTTGCCATTACCCGGTTGCTGAACCAGCGTGGTTATGGGGTAAAGGCATTTGTGCTGAATTTTGGCAGAGAGATGTCGGAAGACTGCAAGCTGAACCTGCAGCGGTTGCAAGCCTTGGAAAAGGAAATAGTGAGCATAGTGCAGCCTGATACTTTTATTACAGATATACCGCCGCACATAGTAATTGTAGATGCCATTTTGGGTACAGGTCTGAGCCGACCTATAGAGGGATGGGTAGCATCGTTCATACATGCCATCAACCAATTGCCGAATACTAAAATTGCAATCGATATCCCCACCGGGTTGACGGCAGACTTGATACCAGATGCTGAAGCTGTGATATTCCGTGCTGATCATACGCTCAGCTTCCAGTTTTATAAACGCAGTTTCCTGCATGCGGAAGCCGGCAGGTATATCGGCAAAGTTCAGTTGCTTGATATTGGACTTGACAAAACGTTTATTAATGGAACGCCTACACAGTACACTATTGCTGATGCAGATACGATTCAGGCGATCTACAAACCCAGGGATAGGTTTGGACACAAGGGTAGTTATGGCCATGCGCTGGTAGTGGCAGGCAGCTACGGGAAGATAGGTGCAGCAATTTTAAGCGCATCGGCGGCGATAAGATCCGGGGCGGGATTGGTAACTGCTCTGATACCAAAGTGCGGGTATATGGCTATGCAAAGTGCGGTACCCGAAGTGATGTGCCGCACGAGTGGGGAAGATGATCTGGAAGCGATTGATGGCTGGGAAGCGATTGATGCAATAGGTGTAGGGCCCGGGATGGGTACAAACAACAAGCAGACAGTAGCATTTTCGGAATTTCTGGATCGATACAAGAAGCCGCTGGTGGTTGATGCAGATGCACTTAATATAATTGCCAAACACCCGGATCTGCTAGCTAAGTTGCCCAAAGGTTCAATAATTACGCCACATCCCAAAGAGTTTTCCAGGCTGTTTGGAGATAATACAAATTCAATGATCCGGCTGGACCATGCCCGCATACAGGCAATGAGGTACAATATCAATATTGTGATGAAAGGGCATTATACTGTGGTGGTGAGCGCTGAAGGTGGCTGTAGCTATAACATGACTGGCAATGCAGGCATGGCAACAGCCGGCTCAGGTGACGTGCTGACGGGTATTCTGACTGGTTTGCTGGCACAGGGGTACGATCCGCATGAGGCGGCTGTACTGGGGGTTTACCTGCATGGGTTGGCTGGTGATATTGCTGCGAAGGATCGTTCACAGGAATCGCTTATTGCCCGTGACATTATAGAATATCTCGGGAAAGCGTTTCTGACTTTGGCAGGTTAACCGCGGGCAATAGTCAGCGATGTCGAGCGCAGTTGGATGGCGTTTTCATTCAATAAAAACACTCGACGCAGTTCTCAGGCTTGCTGCCTATTTTGAGGTAAGCGTGCTTGTTACCCAATCACCAAGGGTTTTGCAGCCCTGATACTCCGGTGCAACTTTAATATAATAGGTAGGTAGCTTAGACTTTACCCAATTCTGGATTTTTGTTTGCTTTTTGTTGGCAAGTGCAACTTCCATAATCCTGTTGTAGTCGTCTTTAAGATTTGCTTTGTGTGGCGCAGTCCTTGTTCTTAGATACACAATACGGCACGATTTGTCGCGCATTTCTGTCATAAAGATGTGTGGTGCAGAATAGTCTCCCTGTTTTAGCGAGTCGAGCATCAACACCATGCCAGCATCCAGTTTAGTCATGTCTAGTTCTGATACGCCTGTGTTAGGGTCTGCTATCATTCCACCGGTACGTTTAGCAGCCTCGTCAGTTGAAAACTTGCCAACAGCCTCCGGGAAACTCATTTTCCCCGAAACAAGCAGGTTTCTTACACTGTCCAGTTTTTCCATAGCCTTTTTGAAATCGGCAGAAGTTACTTCAGCTTTGATCAGAATATGCCTGATGTCAGCTTCCTCGCCCCTTCTTTGTATCATCTGGATAATATGGTACCCGAATTTAGTTTTAACGATGGGGGAAATCTCGCCATTCTGAAGTTTAAATGCAGCAGAAACAAATTCTGGGGCATATCCACCGTTCCTCGTTACCCCATCGTACCGCCCGCCATTGTCTCTGCTGCCGGGGTCGTCACTGTAAATGCCCGCAGCATTTTCAAAGCTCTTTTTCCCATCTAAAATGTCTTTACGGATTTCTTCTAATTTCTGTCGGGCATAGTCAGTCATTTCCTGGCTTACAGGTGGGTCAATTACTATCTGCCCAACTTCTACAATTGCAGGGAAGAAAGGCAGGCTATCTACAGGTATTTTTTTGTAGAACTTTTCAACATCAGCTGGGGTGATTTTAATGTTGTCGAGAATCTGTCCCTGCATTTTCTCGGCAATCATCTGGTCGCGTATGGCATCACGGTTGTCTTCTTTTATCTGGTAAAT
This sequence comes from Sphingobacteriales bacterium, assembly GCA_900299255.1. Taxonomy (GTDB): domain Bacteria; phylum Bacteroidota; class Bacteroidia; order Chitinophagales; family Chitinophagaceae; genus Nemorincola. Next base: position 19,742 of record OMJB01000081.1, on the reverse strand, counting down.
TGTTTTTCCCGAAAGCTGCTCCAGTTTTTCCTTTGAGCCGTACATCTGTATAAAGTACCGCAGTTTGTTTTCTATTCTGCCATCAATGTCTTCCTCCGAAACAATAACACTATCTCTTTCTGCCTGGGCTTTAAGGAGCTTGGCAATGATCATCTCCTGCAGAATCAGGCATTTATTGGAGTCCGCAAACGACGGGTTTTGTTGTTTCATCTGCAAAACCTGAATTTCAAGGTCTGACTGTAGTATTATTTCTTTACCCACTACTGCTATTATTTTGTCAGCACTCTCCTGTGCCGCAGACTGGAAGCTCAAAAAAAATAAAAAGCTGTACAGCAGGGGATTTACTAAAGCAAAGATTTTGTTAAAAGGCATCGGGCTTTAAAAATTAACTGGTATGTGATTACGAAAGCGGCAAAAATAGTTTATTTGATCCCCTTTAGCGAATAACTGATTGAATTTAACGTTTTCATGCCCCTCATGTTTGATAAATGAACGGCGGCGCTGAAAACACCCCATGACACGCTAATATTTATACACATATTAAAAATAAAATAGCGTATAATAGAAAATGTAAATGAGTTAATAACATTTACTTCTGAAAATGGCTCCCGTGATATTGTTGAAATTAGGCATTTTGATGCCCGGTTATTTTTAAAAAAGTTTAAATATGGGTAAGATACTCCACACTTAATCCGGGTGTTTTTGTAATATAACACTACAGTGCATTATGCGGATATTTATCCCTTGCCCTTTTTCTGTTTTCTACTGAATGCAACAGGTGTTGCATCGAGCAATACTTGTATGTCGCCTGCAATAACCCTATAGCTGTTTGCCGCTTTCCACTGTAAAAACCGAGGTATGTCGCCCTGATGAAAATTGTTCCAGGCATTGAATTCCAGAGGGCTTTCCGCTTCGCCAAACAGCCACTCGTTGTATATATCAAAATGGCCGGTTTTTATAAGTAAGCCATGGTAACAAAAAAAAGAAAAAGCTTGCGCGCTGTAGTTATGCTCCATAATTTCCATCAGCAGCCTCGTTCGCAGCATAGTAAGGTTTTCAGTAGAAATGCCGTCGCTGATTACAGGATACAGCTGTTCAAATATAGATGTAACCTGAGCTTCAAAATGCTGTTCAGGACTGTAATGATTGTGTTTCTTACGTTTTGTTAACTGAGCATCTGTCAGGCTGCTATATAATGTTTTGTACCCATTGTACAGGTTTTGCTTGATATGCTTGAATCCTGAAGTATCTGTTGCCAGGTTCAGGTACATTTCGCCCAGGATCATTCCCCACAAAGGATTTTGGGAGTTGAGGTACACTGACGATGCATCGCGGTAATTGGGGTAATACTCCGGGTTAACAATGATGCCTTTCAAAAATGCGGCAGCTGCTTTTCCCAATTTGTTTTCGCTGATATAAAGGCAGCCCATTCTGTTGTACAACAGGCCTGAGTTGGGGAATTTTGTAAGCCCATTGTTTAATGCGTTTCTGCCTTTCTTATAATGTTGTTGTGCTGCATAGCATGCAGCCAGCAAGTCGTGGCAAGCAGCGTCCGTACTGTATTTCTGTACCAGGTTATCTAATATTTTTGCAGCATTTTTATATTCTCCGGCACTATATTGTGCAGTACCTAGTGCTTTCTGCACTTGCCATACTGTTGGCGCTAAGTTCATCGCATGCCTGAAAGCATCTGTAGCATCTTTGAAATTTCCAAGCTTCAGATAATTCTGCCCATGAACATATACTTGCTCTACTTCTGGAGATGGCCAGTTGATAGCTGAATCCACAGGAGATCGGCTTTGTTGCCCAAAGGCACAATTGCTGAGAACAGATAATAAAACAACAATAGTAAAACGTTTGTATTTCCACATTTCAGGGCGAAATTACAGGAAACAAAAGGCTTTGGCTTAAATTTACGTTTTAAAGTTGCAGTGTTGCGGCCAACTAACAATAAACAGGTACTAAATCAATAACTGAATGAAAAATATAGGCAATATTGGAGTGCTCACATCTGGTGGCGACAGCCCCGGAATGAATGCCGCAATCAGAGCTGTGGTGCGCACAGGGATTTATTTGGGTTGCCGGGTTTTTGGCATACATAGAGGCTATCAGGGAATGATTGAAGGCGATATTACAGAGTTAAAATCAACTGACGTTTCGAATATTATCTCAAGGGGCGGAACAATACTGAAAACTGCGCGCAGTAAGGATTTTATGACATTGCAGGGTATGGAGGCTGCATACCGCCAGTTGTTGAAACATGATATTGATGCGCTGGTGATCATAGGCGGCGACGGCTCGTTCAGAGGTGCCGTTGCATTTTTCGAAAAGTACTTAATTCCTGCTGTAGGTATACCCGGGACAATTGACAAAGACCTTGTTGGCACGGATTTTACGATAGGATTTGATACAGCGGTAAATACAGCCATGGAAGCGATAGATAAAATTAAGGACACAGCAGAAGCACACGACCGCTTGTTTTTGGTGGAAGTTATGGGGCGAGACGCAGGCTACATTGCACTTAACAGTGGCATCGCCTGTGGTGCAGAAGATATACTGATACCGGAGGAGGAAACCAGAATGGATGAAGTTCTGGAGCGTATTGCCGGAGATGAAAGAAGGAAGAAGGAAGTACACATTATTGTTGTTGCCGAAGGAGATGATTCTAGTGGAATAGAAGCAGTAGCAAAAGCAGTGTCAGAGCGGTTTCCGGCTAAAGATATCAGGTCATGTGTTTTGGGGCACATACAGCGTGGTGGCGCACCTTCATCAGCCGACAGGGTACTTGCCAGCAGGCTTGGTTATGCAGCAGTAAATGGCCTTGCTGAAGGGAAAAGCCAGGTGATGGCGGGAATTGTAAATGGTAATGTCGTGTTTACTCCATTTAAAAATGTAATAAAATCGAGGATGCCCGTGCAGCAGGATATGCTTAACATGATAAAAGTTCTCTCAATATGATTAGGTTTTTTCGCTCAAAAATTCGAAAATAGCCCATTTGTTATCGAATTGCTATCAAATAGGTTTTAGGTATATATATTATTGTTTTTTATAAAATACGAAATTTAGGTTATTTTTTACGAAATCTTTTTCTTTTGAAAGAAGTATCCTATCTTTACACTTAATTAGTTAGATTTTATAACTAATATAATGCACCTATAAACACTTTGTTAGCTAAATTTGGGTAGGTTTCCTTGTGAAAAGGCAATGTGGAGGGTGATTTGAAGGGAAAAATCAACATGAGAGAAATTTATTTTCATTTTTTTTGTTAACAAAAAGTTGACATCTAATGATTATTTTTGCGGATAATTCTAGAGTGGATTTATAAATATAAATAAGTAGAACATGCCATTGAGGAAAACATTAGTCACCATATTTCTGTTGCTTGTTTCATTTTTAGTGTCTGATTTGTGTTTTGCCCAGGGAAGAAATGATTCGAGGACTCGATACGTTATTCCTTATTCACATAAGGTGATAGCTCCTCCGGGCATGGTATACGTGCAGGGCGGGGTTACCGAAATAAACTATGATCAATCCACTACAGATACGAACAGCGTAAGAAAAGTGAGCCTCACTTCTTTCTTCATGGATAAGACAGAAGTTACCAATCAGCAATACCGTGCGTTTACAGAGTGGGTTATTGATTCGATAGCTATAGTTAAGTATCTGAAAGATGATCAGTATTTCATAACCGAGTCTGACAATTCACAGAACTCAGGCAAGGCTTCTGAGCCGGCGGCTCCGGCAACACCAGCTCCTGCTGATTCTGGCGCAGTTAAGCCAGTTGATACTACAAAAACGGCATCCACATCACCGGCTCCTCCATCCACAAATGATTCTGCTATAACTAAAAAACGCATCAACTGGTCAAAAGTTAATCACGACATGATATTCAATACCAAGGATGAAAGTATCAGAAGCAAAATAGCTCCTATGCTCGATGAAAATGGTAATATCCGTAAAGACCAGTACATGTTCTCTTACAAGCACATAAAGCACACCACACAGGGAACTGCAAAAGGGAAAGACGATAAGGTTGTAACAGAAACACTGAACATTTATCCTAATGAAAATGTGTGGAATCAGGATCTTACCAATGCACAGACTGATGTGTATGTAGAGAATTATTTCAAAGCCCCACCATGGGATGATTATCCTGTAGTGGGCGTAAACTGGCTTCAGGCGCAGGCTTTCTGTAAATGGAGAAGTAATACGGCACACAGTTATTACAACATGCCTGATTATCTGAAGTACTACAAAATGATTTACACACTTCCATCTGAAGCGCAGTGGGTATATGCAGCACAGGGGTACTACGATATGATCCACGAAAAGCCTAACACGGATACACTGGATACAGCCAATATAAAACTTGACCTCCCTACAGACAGTTTTGTAGTGGCACACGACAGTGCTTACATAGCAGCACTGCTGGCTAAGAAGTCTGCTGACAGTAGCAAGAATGCTATCAATGCAATAAAAGCAGAGCGCGTAGCAAAGTATGAAGCAGCGCATAAGAAGGCTGCCAACGGAAACCTCTACCTGCTTGACTATATCAAAATGCTTGACTTTTTGCAGAATGGTTACAATACAGGAAATGAAGGCCCTGTAACAGACAGCACACCAATACATGCAGATCCTAATGGTATGCTTGCTAACTTTAAGCAGGAAGAAGGTGACTATTGGGAAGACGGTGTTGCCCTGACTACTCCGGTTCTATCATTTGCACCTAACGAGTTTGGTTTGTACAATATGGAAGGCAATGTAGCAGAATGGGTAATGGATGCTTACAGCCCTTCGGCATTCTCTTTCGTATCAGACCTCAATCCACAGTTGCTGTATGATGCTGATTCTACGGATCCTGATGTGATGAAGAGGAAAGTGGTTAGAGGTGGTTCGTTTATTAGTAACGCTAAGTCACTGAGCCCTTTCTACCGCGATATGGAGTTGCAGGGAGTTTCTCATTGCTTTTTAGGTTTTAGGTGTGTGGTAGAAGCTCCGGAGGTGATTACTCCGCACAATGCAACAAGAAACAGGACTCAAAGAGGAAAAAGGACTCCTGGGAAGCTGAGCGGTGCCAGGTTACCAGAAATACATGAATGAATAATTACACCCCATTTTATAAATTTTTTTTTTGCAGACAACTATTAATTTTTAAAAGCTAACACTCACAAATCTAACAAAATTGTAACTTATGAGCAGTAATCAAAAAAAGAAAATTGGTCTTAACACGGTCATCTCCTGGGGAGCTAGTGTGGTTATCATTGGTCTGATGTTTAAAATATTGCATTGGCCTGGTGGCGAACTGTTTATTGCCGTGGGTTTGTTAACAGAATCTTTCCTGTTCTTTATCCTCGGTATTGCATCAATGACTGTTGTGGAAGATGACGATAAAGGTGGTAGTGGTGACAAAGGCGGAAATTCACTTACTGATTTGTTGGCTACATCTATTACGCCAAAGGTTATTGAAGGTTTGAGCAATGGTTTCAAACAGTTTAACACGACTGTTGCTTCTGTAAATCAGGTTGCCGGTTCTTTCAACGTAACTCAAAATCTGATTAAGGAAATTGAAACTGCATCAGGAGATGTGAAAAAATTCAGGGATGGTATGGGCGCTGCTTATACAGGTTTTGACAACTTTAGCAAGTCAATGCAGGCAATCGTTCAGATGTCTAATTCATCTCAGACAATGGTGAAGGATTTTGAAGCTGCTGGCCAAGGCTTGAAATCATTCTCTAAAAATATGAGTGACATGAATGCAAGTTTTGACCAGTTTACCAAAACACTTGCTGCCATCAATCAGATGACTGCTTCATCTCAGTCTATGCTGAAAGAATTTGAAAGTGCTACTGCGAATATGAGGGCATATAATAAGAACCTGACTGATCTGACTAGAGTTTACCAAGCTCAGTTGGAAGCATTCAAAAAATAATTTTTGAACGCAAAAAAAACAAATTGCCTTTGGGGTTTTAACCCAGAGGCGCATTCAGGAAAACTTAAAAAAACTTAAAACGCATGGCAGCTTTAAAAGAAACGCCCCGGCAAAAGATGATGGGTATACTGTACCTGGTACTGCTTGGAATAGCAGCTACTACGGTTACAGACCATGTACTTGATGCCTTTAGAAATTTAACGATTAGTTTGGAAACATCAACAAAAAATGTTCAAACTACTGTAGACAATACCTTTGTCTCATTTGAAGCTACTAAGCTGAAAAATGAACCTGAGAGAGCAAAGCCGGTTTATGAAAGAGCATCTAAAGTGAAGCAATACGCAGCGGAACTTAATGCATACATAAACGAAACGAAAGCATTGCTCACAACAGAGGGAGGAGGAACTGAAGAAAGTACCGGTGATGTTAAGGCTCGTGCCGATATTGACATTTCTCCTAGATTAATGATCAATAAAGGCAGGGCAAAAGAATTGAGAAAGAGGATTGAGGATACCAAAAATAAAATTTTGTCTATGCTTGATGCAAAAGACAAAGACTCAAAACTGGCACTCAATGCACAGGACCCACCAAAAGGAAAAGGTGGCGTGCAGAGTACCTGGGAGGAAGACAATTTTGGTGATGGCATTCCACTGACTGCTGCAATTACAGCGCTGACTAAGATTCAGGCAGATTTGAAAAACACTGAATCAGAAGTAGTTAAAAAGATTTTAGGTGAAGCAGATAAAGCTGTGATCAACCTTGATAGGTTTGAAGCAGTTGCAGTAGCGCCTTCTTCTTATATACTGGTTGGCCAGCAGTACAAGGCAAGTGTGTTCCTTACTGCATCAGATTCAAAAACCAATCCGGAAATTATAGTTGGTGGCCAGAGGCTGAACATCTTAGATGGTAAAGGTATCTACACTGCAGCTGCTACTGCCGAGGGAGAGAAAAGGTGGGGTGGTACAATCCGAATCAAGCAAGCGGACGGTACTACTAAGGAATACAATCTGCCTGAACAGACATATACGGTTGCAAAACCATCAGCAACAGTATCGCCTGATAAGATGAATGTATTTTACATTGGAGTGGATAACCCCGTTTCAGTATCTGCTCCCGGATTTTCAAAAGACAAGATTCGTGTGAGTTTAAGTGCCGGAGAGATCAAAGGCAGCAACGGTTCATATGTTGTTAACGTAAAACAGCGCGGTGATGTAAAAGTTACAGTATCCGGCGAGGTTGAAAAGGGTAAATCAACTGTGCTTGGTGTGTCAACTTTCCGTGTTAAGCCAATTCCACCGCCACACGTTAAGTTTGCCAATAAGGGCGGAGGCAGGCTGAGTGCTGCTGCTATGAGGTCTCAGAACAGGATATTTGCTGTTCTTGAAGATTTTGATTTTGATGCGAAATTCAATGTGAACCACTTCACAATGTTTATTTCGAAACCACGTGCAGATATCATGAAATTTGAATCAAACAGTAATGCATTTACTCCTGAAATGCAGGCTGCGATGAACGGAATTACTCCCGGTTCGAGGGTTACTTTCGACTTCGTATTTGCAACAGGACCGGATGGATTGAAAAGGTCATTAGACCCGATTATTTTCACAGCTGAGTAAATAGAATAACCAGGTTACTTATGAGAAAGAACGTCATACTCGCTTTTTTGTTGCTTTTCGCCGTTGGTTTGAGTACTGTGATGGAAGCGCAGACAGCAACAAAAAAGAAAAAGAAAAAGAAGAAGCCGGCGAAAACAGAAGAAGTTGTAAACAACGACAGCATCAACGCTGCACGGGTGCAGGACTCGCTTTCTAAGGTCGCAGCAGCTACGCCACCGCCTGATACTACCAGGTCGGTAACAGACGGGCTTGTTGCTGACACCAGCTATCTTGCATATACAGACCTTGTGTTGGATACAACAAAGCCGGTTGATGGTTTTTATAAGCAGCCTATTTTACGTGGTGCAAAACCTTTTGCTTTCCCTGACGAAAATAAGTATAACATCAAGTTTTATAAACGCCTCTGGAGGACTATCGACCTGACTGACTCAATGAACAGAATATTCTCCGTGCCAGGGCAAACTTTAATGAGCATTATCATTGACGGTTTGAAGGCACAGAAGATGGTAGCATATTCAGATGAGGGGTACACCAAAGCGATGTCATATGAAAAGGTGTTGCGTGTGCTTTCTGACAGTGTAATTGTTACAGACCTTGATTCACTCACAGGCGATGCGATTGGCTCACATTCGGTTTATGTGCCTTTTAACCCGGATTCTGTGACCAAACTGGAGATTAAGGAAGATATCTTTGTTGATAAAGTCAGGGGGCGCCTGATTACCAGGATTATTGGGTTGTCGCCTATCAAAAGGGTGAAATCAAGTGCCGGTGATGTAATTGGTGAGCAGCATCCTTTTTATCTTTACTTCCCGCAGTGCAGAAACGTTTTTGCAGCAAGGGAGGCATTTGATACCCAGAGGGACATTTATGACATGAGTTATGATGATGTATTTATTTCCAGAAATTTCAAGACGCAGATTGTAAAAGAATCCAATCCGGCCGATTTGCGTATCAGTGATAAGTTTCCTAATGATCCTGACAAACAAAAACAGGAATCAGACAGGATAGAAAGGGAACTGCGTAATTATAAAAAGAATTTGTGGAAATATTAAAAATTAAATTTCTAAACAGAATATCTATGAGAAACAGGATTTTGACTTTGTTGGCGTTGTGTATTGCAGCTGTGGGTAGTGTGAATGCGCAGATCAGGCTTGACCCTTTTTATCCCTACAGTAAGTGGACTGCCGGAGCCGGTATAGGTTTCAGTGAGATATACGGCAATCTGAACCATTCTACTTCTGAGCCTGTGTACAGGATCAATGTGGAAAGGAATATGAATGCCTGGACTTACATCGACTTGGAGATCATGCACGGTGCGTTTTCGGATTATGAATCCAAGAATCACTGGACAACCGGTCTGAAGGCGTATAACTCTTTTACTGCTGCAGACTTGAACCTGCGCATGTCGCTGGGCCAGCTGTTCAAATATCCAAGAAGCTTTTTTGCCAAAACACTGTTTGGTATCTATGCCGGTGTTGGTATTGGTTATATGAACAACGACATATCCAGCATTGATATGAAGTTCAAGAAATCTGATAAGTATCTGATTACTGACTACAATTCAGCGAACATTAACAAGCACACAAATAACTTCTTCCTGCCTATGAACCTGGGCTGGAACCTGCACCTTACACGCAGGTGTGTGTTTAATTTCAATTATCAGTTCAGCTATGCATTCTCTGATTATCTGGATGGATATAACTTCCAGCAGCCAACAGCAAAGAATGAATACAACTGTATGTTCTCTGTAATGTCTTTTGGCCTGAATTTCTACCTTGGGCATGTAGGCAATGTGCGCTCAAACGTTCATCCAAGCAAAAAGAAAAAATAATTCTGATTCCATTATTTGAAAAGTCCCGGTTTCCGGGACTTTTTTTTGTGCACATCTTCGCCGGTACTGGTTCACGCATGCGCAAAACACCGCTGTTTAGGGCTATGCACATGATGTTACTAAATAAAATTGCTGCTGCTGGCGTGGTTGACTATTTTGTACGCCAAATTCTCTGAACAATAATGAACAGAATTTTATTCGTTATTCTGCTGCTTACGTTTCATTGCTCTGTACAGTCTCAGTCGCTGTCTACATTCAAGGGCGGATGGAACACCTATCAGACTGCCACTTTAATACATCAGTACACCTACGTATACTCCGCCAACGATACTTCTAAAATGACGATGACGGACAGCGCTATGATTTTTATTTCGCCCGACAGCCTGGTGACGCTTACAGTCACATTTCCTATGCGGGAGAAATCGGTATATAAAAAGGTGCAGTATTTCAATGAGAGCAAGCTGATTGTAAGAACAGAAGAATACAAAGATGAAAACCTGATGGTGATGAACGAATGGAAATATGATGACAAGCACCGCAAAACATATCATTTTGAAGATAACAAGATCAATGGCAATAATTACCGCAAGACCTATGATTACTCAACCGACAAGAAGACGGGCGATGTGATAGCCAGTGAATGCTCCTATTTTAACGGCAGGATAGAGTTTTATACAAAAGAGTATTTCAATAAGAAGAACGTAAAGTACAAAGAGGTAAGGCTGAATGATAACAACCGCGATGTAGTGCACGTGGAGAATTTCTACTATGGCGAAAACGGAAAGCTGAAGGAGAGGTCTGTATATTTTCCGGAGTGGAAGGTGACGAAAAAATTTGAGGAGAAAGGTGGAAATTTTGCTCCTGAATGTTACCGTGCTTTACCTGTAGGTACTGCCGAAAGGATTACCATAGCAGGGAAGGTGCCCTTTATTAAAAGGCTGATAGCACGCAACCAGTTTTTATTCACCAATCCGGAGTGCCAGGTTTTTGAATTTACTTTCCGGAACTTCCTGAATTGCGATATCGTTATCAAGTCAGACGGACAGAGTGTGAACCGCAACGTTGTTTTTAAATACAAGGAAAAGAACCCAAAGTAGGCTGGGATTACTTCCCCGTTCCCGGCAGCACCTGCACTGTAAGCACCCTTGTAGCTGCACAACCCGTAGCCCCTACTATATAACTGATCGTAACAGATCCCGGAGCTACGCCATGCACAGTTCCGGTAGTTGCGCCTATTGTGGCTATGGCAGGGTTGCTGCTGCTCCAGGTGCCGCCAGGGGTTGCATCGGCATAGGTAGATGAGGTGCCAACGGTGATAATGCTGCCCCAGCCGGTGATGCCCGCTGGTAGTGGGTTTACATAAAATGCAGTATCTGTTTTACAGCCTGTGGGAAGTGTATAGCTGATGCGTGCCGTGCCTGCGGCTATGCCCGAAACTATGCCCGATACAGAACCTACAGTAGCAAAGCCTGTAGCTCCGCTGCTCCAGGTGCCGCCGCCGGGGCTGCAGCTGAGCGTGGAGCTGCCACCCGCGCAGATACTGGTGGCACCGGTAATGGCACCGGGTGGCGGGTTTACCGTAACTGTGGTACTGGTGGTGCAGCCGCTGGCTGATGTATAACTAACGGTACCAGTACCCGGCACACTGCTTGTAACTCTTGCATTGCCGCTACCCAGGTTGGCTACCGTAACCATCGTACTGCTGTAGATGCCTGTGCCATCGGTATTATGCACAGTTACTGTATCTCCCCATGCACACAAGTTCCTGATGCCTGTGATGGGCGGTACCGCATTCACTGTTACCGGATAGGTGGCTATGCAACCTTCTGATACGGCATAGCTGATGGTTACCACGCCGCCCGATACACCGGACACCACGCCCGAGACAGAGCCAACCGTAGCAACAGCCGTGTTGCTGCTGATCCACACACCACTGGTTGAGCCTGTAGTGAGCGAAGTCGAACTACCCACGCAAACCCGGCTGGTGCCTGAGATACCTGGCGGCGGCAGGTTGACGGTAATTGTTTTAGTGGCTATGCAACCTGCACCCAGCGAATAGGTTATTACTGCAAAACCTGTATTAACACCGCTCACCACTCCTGTAAGTGAGCCTATAGTAGCTATTATGGTGTTGCTGCTGCTCCAGGTGCCGCCGCCCGGCACATCGGTCATTATTGCAGAAGTACCCATGCAGATATATGCAGGGCCTGTAATAGCTGATGGTGGCGTATTGACGGTAACCGTGGCTGTTGCATAGCAACCGCCAGCGATAGTGTAACTGATGGTGGCCATACCTGCACCCGTACCTGTAACTACTCCAGTAGTTGACCCAACTGTTGCTATGCCTGTATTGCTGCTTGTCCACACACCGCTGCCGGGAGGTGTTATGGTGAGCATCGTGGAGCCACTAATGCATAGGCTCATTGTGCCGGTGATAGTTCCCGGCAGGGCATTTACGGTTATAGGTTGCGTTACAACGCAGCCTGAGCCAAGTGAATAGGTAATTGTTGCAGTGCCTGCCGCGGCTCCTGTTACAACGCCCGTGAGCGAACCCACCCTTGCAATGCTTGTATTACTGCTCGTCCATGTTCCGCCACCGGTTGTAGAGCTGAGGGTTGTTGCTGATCCTGCACACACTGTTGACGCGCCCGTAATTGGTGCCGGCCCGGTAGATACTGTCACTCCCTTTGTAGCTACACAGCCTGATGAACCGGTGGTGTAGGTTATTGTTGCTGTGCCTGCCGCCACACCCATCATTACTCCGCCGGGGGTGGTAATAGTTACAATAGCCGTATTACTGCTGGCCCAACTGCCACCACCAGTAGTTGATGTGAGTGTTGATGAACTGCCCACACATAAGCCCGAAACACCGCTGATAACTGGTGTGGAAATAACTGTTATTGTCCTCGTAGTCTGGCAGGTGCCTGATGTGTAGGTTATTGTTGCAGCACCTGCTGTTATGCCGGTTACTGCACCGGTTGTAGCGTTAACAGAAACATTAGTGGCCGCACTGCTCCATATGCCACCTGCCGGTGTCATGCTCAGTGTGGCGGTGCTGCCCATGCAGATGGTGGTAATCGTACTCATATCAACGGGTACAGCATTAACGGTAATGTTTGTTGTTGCTGAGCAACCAGAAACGGTATATGATATAGTCGTAGTTCCCGCACCTGTGGCAGTGACCACACCTGCGCCTGTTCCTATGGTGGCTATGCCTGTAGCTCCGCCGCCCCATACACCGCCGGTTGTGGCATCGATGAGGGTGGTGGTGCGGCCCGCGCACAAACTCAAAGTGCCTGTAATGGCCGCTGGTGACGGGGTTACTGTTATTGATTTAGTGACTGTGCAACCAGTGCCCAGCGAATAGGTAACAATCGCAGTTCCTGTTGATGTGCCTGTTACCAGCCCGGTGGTTGAACCCACACTGGCCGCACCAGATGCATACCACAAGCCACCGCCCACCCCATCTGTTAAAGTGATGGAAGCGCCGTTACATACACTTGAAGCCCCTGCAATAGCGGTTGGAGCTGTGCTTACAGTTTCTGTGCGGGTAGTGTAGCAGCCTGTGGGCAAAGTGTATGTAATTATTGTGGTGCCTATGGCAATGCCACTCATTACTCCGCTTACTGCGCCTATCGTGCCAATCGTAGTTAAACTGCTGCTCCAGGTGCCACCCACAGGGCTGCTGCTAAGCGTGGCCGATGCTCCGACACATACTGCGCTTGCGCCGCTGATAGTTGTAGGCAGCGGGTTAATGGCTATCACGGCACTGCCTGTCATGGTGGCGGTGCAGCCTGCCGCTGTAGTAGCCAGCACGGTATAGGTGCCTGCTACGGTTTGCAGACCGAAATCAAGTGTGCCGCCTGTACCTGCTACAGTAAGTCCGGTAGAAATACCACCCATGTATAGCTGGTAACTAACCCCCGCTGCAGAGCCGCTGAGCCCGATATGCAATCCTGCGCCTCCGGCGCAGTAGGCTCCGCCACCTGTTACGGTGAACAGTGCTGGATTTGCATTCACTGTTATAGCCATGCTGGCAGTGCAGCCGCTGGCTGCTGTAAACACAATATTGGCAGTGCCTGCTGCTACTGCATTTACCAGCCCCGCAGTTCCTACCGTGGCTACAGCAGTATTGCTGCTGCTCCATATGCCGCTACCCGGGGGTGTCATGGTGAGCAAAGTACTGCCACCCACACACAAATGATTGGTACCTGTTACTGTTCCCGCTGTTCCTGTTACCGTTACTGTTTTGGTGGCATAACAGCCGGTGGGCAATGTATAAGTTACCACGCTGTTGCCTGCAGACAGACCGCTTACCGCACCTGTTGTTACGCCTATGCTGATGTTGGTATTGCTCTTGCTCCATGAGCCGCCCGCTATGCTGTCTGCCAGTGCAATACTTGCACCTGTGCATACGGTTGAAGGGCCGGTAATAACAGATGGCAGCGGGTTTACTGTTATGTTCTTTATGCTGTAACAGCCGGTGGGCAGTGTGTAACTGATAGTGGTACTACCCGCCGCTACACCCGTCACTGAGCCGCTGGCTGAGCCCACGGTGGCTATGGCAGTATTATTGCTGCTCCATGTGCCGCCTGTGCTTGTGGTGGTGAGCGTGGTGCTGCTTGCCCTGCACAGGGTGCTTGCGCCAGTAATATTGGCGGGGTTAGTATTGACCGTAAACAATGCCGTGGTAAAACAGCCTGTAGGCAGGGTGTAGGTAATGGTCGCCGCACCCGGCGCACCACCTACTACCAGCCCGGTGCCTGAGCCTATATAGGCGATAGCAGTGTTGCTGCTGCTCCATACTCCGCTCCCCGTGGGTGTCATGGTGAGCACCGTCGAACCACTGACACAAACTCTGAGTGTACCTGTAATAGCCGGCGGTGCAGGGTTTACTGTTATGGGGTAGGTTGCATAACAACCTGCGCCGGTGGTGTAGCTGATCAATGCTGTGCCTGGTGCTACACCGGTATAAACTCCGGTAGATGGATTGATAGTGGCAATACCTGTTGCACCCGAGCTCCACAGACCGCCAGGCACCCCATCTGTCAGCGTTGCTGTGCCGCCGGGGCATACTGTGGCTGTGCCGGTTATGGCAGTAGGTGCAAGGTTTACTGTAACTGTAATAAAGGCATAGCAGCCCGAACTTAATGTGTAGGTTATATCTGTAATGCCCAGGGCCCTGCCTGTTACCACACCGGAAGCACTTACAGCTGCAGTGCTGCTGTCTGCGCTGCTCCACGCACCCCCACCGGGGCCGGTAGTGAGGGAAGTAGAACTACCCAGGCACATAAACGGTGTGCCTGTAATGGGGCCGGGTGTTACATTTACTGTAACTGTTGCTGTAGTATAGCAGCCAGCAGGCAGGGTGTAGGTTATTGCTGCCGTGCCTGCGCTGATACCGGTTACATCACCGGTTGCAGAACCCAACGTAACAATGCCTGAAGTTGTACTCCATACTCCACCCGTTACACTGTTGGTAAGCATGGTGGTATTACCTGAGCAAATTGCCATTACTCCGCTGATGCTGCCGGGTAAAGGATTAACTGTAATATTCTTTGAAGCATTGCAGCCTGTAGGCAGTGTATAGAAAATAGTAGCAGTGCCTGCGGCAACAGCAGTTACTAACCCAGATGCTGAGCCCACACTTGCAATAGACGGATAACTGCTGCTCCATACGCCACCGGTGGTAGACGAGGTGAGCACTGCCGAACCAGCCACACATAAAGTGCTGCCCCCTGTGATCGCAGCAGGCAGCGGATCAATGGTTACACCCCGGGTTACATAACAGCCTGTTGGTAAGGTATAACTAATGGTTGCTGTGCCAGCAGCAATGCCGGTTACATTGCCGGTAAGCGAGCCCACCGTGGCTATGCCTGTATTACTGCTGCTCCACACGCCTCCGCTGGTGGTGGTGGTGAGCGTAGCCGAACTGCCCGCACAAATATTTGACGCTCCAGATAAAGCAGACGGCAACGGGTTTACCGTTAAATTCTTAGTTGCTACAATAGAACCACAACTAGCACTTGCCGAATAACTGATAGTCGCAATACCGGCACTCACGGAGGTTACTATGCCAGTAGCAGATCCGATTGTTGCAACTCCGATTGCTCCAGAACTCCATATCCCACCGGTTATCGAATCGCTCAATGTTGCTGTTAGACCCAAACACAAATTATTAGCCCCAACTATAGTAACAGGAACATGGGTAATAGTGACATAAATAGTGATAGTGTCATAGAGTATGCCATCGGTAACTTGTACTTTGAAAGAATCGTAACCATAATAACCTGGTGACGGTGTATAGCTTGCCCGATGTGCTGTGCCGTAAATACCAGACGAAACAGCTGAATAAGCGAGAGAAACAACGCCATGTATTGGCATAACTGCGACGCTCCAAGTTTCAACACTACCAGTTTCCGAATCTATAACAGCAAGCAGAGAATTAAATGAATCCGGTATTGCGTTTTGACATACTGTGAAACTCTGTGATGCACCACCCACGAAATATGGTGCATGATTATGAGAAGATATTTTTCTTATTGACGTTACATCGGTGAAAACTAAATTATCACTGGCATCAAAGCTTAAACTCCCCGGTCCTTTTGTCTGTGCTAACGTAGCCGGACCACCATCTCCACTATAACCGAAAGTACCGTTGCCAGCTACTGTACTTAATATACCCGATGAATTTACTTTTCTTAGACGATAGGATGAAAACTCAGAAAAAAAGACATTGCCATATTTGTCAACATCTACCATGCCTGGAAAATATACAGGTCCGGATGCGGCAATTGCTCCATCTGGATTCGTACCGGTCGTACCGTCTCCTGCTATTGTAGAAATAATGCCGGAACTACTAATTTTTCTGATCCGGAGATTATTCCTATCTGCCAAAAAAATGTTACCCGTGCTATCTACTGCTATATCAACGACCCCATTTAGTAGGGCTGCGGTCGCCGGCCCTCCATCTCCACTAAACCCAGTTGTCGAATTACCTGCAATTGTTGAAATTACCCCAGAGGTATCGATTTTTCTAATTCTAATTTGCTCGCTGACATAAAAATTACCAATTCTGTCTATGGCAATATTGCCACTTGAGGGCATACCAGCAGCTGTTGCCATTCCTCCATCACCACTAAAAGTGCTTGTACCGTTTCCCGCAAATGTTGAAATTATACCAGAAGTATTTATTTTTCTGATGCGATTGTTGTTACAATCAACAAATAACACATTTCCCGCACCATCGATTGCGATCCCTCCCGGTGAATTAATTAAAGCTCCAGTTGCATTTCCGCCGTCACCTGCATAACCAGCAACTCCAGTTCCGGCTATTGTTGTAATTATTCCAGACGTGTCAATTTTGCGAATTCGAGCACCATCTGCAAAAAAAATGTTGCCTATGTTATCGATACAAATACCATGTGAATTGTTTAATATAGCTGAACTAGCTGGTATACCATCGCCGGCATAGCCCACGGTATCACGACCAGCTATAGTTGATATGATTTGTGCAAATCCTTTTGAACATCCAAATTGTGTAAAAAAAACCACCAAAAATATTCCGTCCCAGCAGAGTCTCCTCGCATAGCCCCTGTGCGCCCGCCGAGGGACTCTGCGGCTATGAGATTTACCAAAGCTGGGAGCAGCCACCGGCTCCCCACTAACCGCAGGTTCACCAACTCCGGGAGCTACCGGCACGCAAATTATATATCCCTTATCAACAGGCATTAATATAAAATTAGTGTATTTAACACACATGTGGTAAACTATTTTGCCCGCAGCCGCAGAGTCCCTCTGCCCACGCACAAAGGCTCAATGAGGAGACATCTGCTGGAACGTAAAAAACAGCTTCTGCTTTTCCGCAGCCGCAGAGTCACTCGCCCACGCAAAAGCTCTACGAGGAGATCTGCTGGTACGTAGGAACTTAGTTACTCAAAATTCCCCACCTGGGGAAATAATTGTGCGCATTTTATTAAAGTGCTGGTATTTAGTCATTTGCAATCAAAATGTGGATAGAAATTCCCCATTTTCTCCCCACTTTCGCCACACCGGAAATTTGGAATTTGGAATATTTGGAGTTACGGTTGGGTGCTTTAAGAGGCTTACATATTCGCAAATAAACCACTAAGTCTGCAAGGCACTTCACGAGGTTCACAAAGTACAGAAATTAATAAAGTCCGGCGTAAGCAAATTGCGGGACATCTTCCGGTTGCTTCCGGTTCCAGAAAAACCGGAAGTGACTTAACCATATGAATATCAACCTATTATATTCGAACTTCCGGTTTTGCGAAAAATTTGCCACCGGCAATTAAATAGCAGTTTTGCTAATGCAAGGTGTCCATTTGCCTGACTTTGTGCCGAAATATATGGGACATTTGAATGTCAGCAAATATATACATATTATTTGACATTTCCAAATAAATTGGAATATTTATTTTATTGGGTTATCTTTCTACTGTAATATAAAACACCCTGCGGGTATCATCGGTATGCAGGTGCAGCAGGTACACGCCGCTGGCTATTGTTGCATTCAGCGATATTTCAGCATTCAGTACACCGTTGCTGGTAGTTGCTTTTTGTGTGTGCATAGTACGTCCCAGCATATCAGTAATGGTTATCAGCGTTTCTGCTTCACTGTTCTCTGCGTCATTTGTTAACGTGCCTCTGATAACAAAAGTTCCGCTGCTGGGGTTGGGTACAATGGTTATATCTCCAAGTGTGGGGTTGTTACGCCCGGGTTTTGTTCCTATAAGAGCTGTTACCGTAATAGTGCGCATAGCCGGGCATCCAGAGCCTACTGTATAACTGATAGTAGCCACGCCCGCAGCCAGTCCGGTAACGGTGCCGCTGCCAATTCCTATCGAAGCTATTGATGGGTTGCTGCAGCTCCATATTCCGCCCGGTGTAGCATCTGCATAGGTGGTTGATGTGCCAATGGTTATTGTGCCACCCCAGCCGGTAATGCCCGCCGGCCCTGGGCTTACACGCACCGGAGTATCAACTTTGCAGCCTGTAGGCATAGTGTAAGTAATATAGGCAGTGCCGGCGGCTATGCCTGTTACAATGCCTGTCAGAGATCCTGCGGTGGCAATAGAAGTAGCGCTGCTGGTCCAGCGGCCACTGGCTGTTGTATCGTGCAGCGTTGTGGCCATGCCAGCGCATACATTATAACTGCCGGTGATGAGGCCCGGAAGGGGGTTCACAGTAACGGGCAATGTGGTTATGCAGCCCGATGGTACTGTATACGTAACCGTGCCATTGCCAGGTATGCTTGTAGTAACCCTGGCACTGCCACTGCCCAGATTGGTAACAGTCACAAGGGTACTGCTGTACAACCCGCCGGCCACAGCATCATGTACTGTTACAGTATCGCCCCACGCGCAGAGGTTGGTGAGCCCTGTTATGGGTGGAACAGAATTTACAGTAACAGGGTAGGTGGCAGTACACCCTACTGATACAAGGTAGCTGATAGTAACAACCCCTCCGGAAACGCCTGATACAATACCCGATACAGAACCAGCGGTAGCCAGAGATGGGTCACTGCTGCTCCAGGTGCCGCCTGTAGCCGGGTCGGTAAGTGTTACGGATGTGCCTGCGCAAACGTGGTTGGTGCCGGAAATGCCGGGAGGCGGCAGGTTAACGGTAACTACTTTAGCCGACACGCATCCGGCACCGGTTGTGTATGAAATGACAGTAAATCCGGTATTCACACCGGTTACGATGCCGGTTAATGATCCTACAGCAGCTATAATGGGATTGCTGGATATCCAGGTTCCGCCCGGAGATGCATCTGTCTCTGTGATAGAAGAACCCATACACACAACCGATGGGCCAGACACGGGCACAGGTGGTGTATTTACGGTAACAGTGGCAAATGCAGTGCAGCCTGCAACGGTGGTATAGGTGACAGCAGCAGTGCCTGCGCTCACACCGCCCACGATGCCCGATACCGGAGTAATAGTAGCAACAGTTACGGGCGCACAGCTCCAGGTGCCACCGGTAGTGGCATCGGTAAGTGATGTCAGGTACCCAACACATACTGAGGCGGTGCCGCTGATAGCTGCTGGCAGTGCATAAACAGTGATGGGTTTAACCGTCACACAGCCCGAACCGACAACGTATGATATAACCGCTGTGCCGGCAGCTACGCCGTTGATCAAGCCGGCAACACTGCCTGTAGCAGCCACTGCTGTATTACTGCTGGACCATGTGCCTCCGCCGGTAAGCGTGCTCAGGGTAATGCTGCTGCCCACGCATACCGATGCACTGCCCGATATGGGCGATGGCCCCGGTGTTACAGTAACATTGCGTGTGGTAAAGCATCCGGTGCTGGCAGTATAGGTAATTACAGCAACGCCCACCG
>OMJB01000080.1 GCA_900299255.1 Sphingobacteriales bacterium | reverse complement strand
TGAAGCGGAGCTGCTGAGTATTTACCAGTCGGCCTTTGCGGAGCTGAAGGTGCCAGTGGTGATTAAAATAAACAGCAGGAAGCTGCTTGCTGCACTTTCTGAGATATGTGGTATGCCTGAAAAAATGATGGACATCACCATAGCCATGGATAAGCTGGACAAGATAGGCTGGGTAGGCGTTGCGGGCGAACTGAAAGAAAGAGGCATACCTGACGAAGGCATCTGGCAGATTGAAAAAGTGATTAACGTAACCGGCAATAATGATGAAAAGCTGGCAGCCTATGCTGATATTATGCAGCACAGCACATCAGGCATTGAGGGCATAAATGAATTAAGTAAAACACTGGCGTACTACCAGCAGCTAACGGGCGGTGCAGGTGAGATAGCTTCAAACATTGTGGTGAATATTAGCCTGGCACGCGGGCTCAATTATTATACCGGTGTAATTGTAGAAGTAGTGTGCAGCCACCCTGATGTGAAAATGGGCAGCATAGGCGGCGGCGGCAGATATGATGACCTGACAGGGTTGTTTGGCCTGAAGGGCTTGTCGGGAGTGGGAGTGTCATTTGGTGTGGACAGGATTTATGATGTTATAGAAGAATTGGGTGTATTCCCGAAACAACTGGCTGAAGGCACACAAGTGATGATCGTGAACTTTGGTGGCGAAAATGAAACCTATGCACTCAATATATTGCAACGTTTCCGCAGTGAAGGCATAGCAGCAGAAATATACCCTGATACTTCAAAATTCGATAAGCAGATGAAGTACGCCAACAAACGAGGTATAGGCTTTGTGGTACTGCCTGGCGATGAAGAGCGGCATAAAGCTATGGTGAGCCTGAAAAATTTCACTACCGGTGAGCAGAAAATGCTCTCTGTGGCAGAGTGCATTGACGCAATAAGGGCAAGCAACTGATTGGTTTAGTTACATGCCGCTGAGCCGTTAGTGTATTATATCTATAACAGCATATATGCGGTATCCTTTGTGCGGCGCAATGGCAATGCCCATGTGGCGGTAGGGGCGGAACAATGTCTCTCTGTGGCCGTGGTCTTCCCAAGGGTAGTCTATAAGCAGCGATATGATCATGCCCAACGGGCGTTCAATACCGAACACACAACATTCTCCGTAGCAGTATTGTTTCTTTTTGCACTCTTCTGATTGCCGGGTATGTGTTGATAGTCCTGTAGTGCCCAGCTCGAATGCATGGCATTGTGCACCGACGAATACTTGTGAATCGGGCATGAAGAGAGGCAGCGGCTGCATGGTATCCATTTGCTTTACCAGCGATTTATAGTAGTCAGTTTCGGTGGTGTCTGTGTGCTGATCAATTTCTGAAGCAAACGGCAACACTGTTTTACTGAATAGTTTCGGGTTCATACGTGCGAGGTTCATCACATAAATGAACATTTTCTCGGAGTCGCTGAGATAGGAAACGGCTGCCGCGGTATTGCAGATTTTGTACTTTGGATTATCCCATTCTTTTGAATACACTGCCAGTGGCGAATGACTTCTGGTTTGGGCTCCGGCAACACCAGCTAACAGTAGCAGAATAATAATCAGGCTTTGTTTCATATCAGTAATAGAAATCGAGTACGGCCACGGAGCTATATTGCTTGTGTGGCTGAAAAGATGGACTCATTAATTTATAGCTACCCAGGCAGATTTCCCGGTGGCCAAGCGATGGCACTCCCTGGTCTACGAGCAATTCTAAAATAATAGCGACAGGCTCGCTGATGCCATACTGGCAGCACTCACCACGGTAATGCTTTTTCTTCCTGCACTCAGCGCTTTGGCGGTCGTGGCCTACATAGCCCTTTTTGCCTGATGTAGATGCATGGCACTGAGCACTTACCCAGCATTGCTGGTCGGGCTGCAGTATGCCCAGCGGTTCCATGCCCGACATCAATTTTACGAGCGATTTGTAATATACCTCACTGGATGTGTCGATGAAAGATGATACAGTATTTGCTTTCAGCACAATGGTTTTGCAAAATAGCTTCGGGTTCATCCGTGCCAGGTTCAGCACATAAATAATCTCCTTCTCTTTTGCCGACAGGTACTTAGCATTTTCTGCGGTATTACATACGGCATATTGTGGGTCATTCCATTCATCAGAATAGCGGGATAGGGGGGTATTGCCTGTCGGTACCTTTCCAACAGCCAGCAAAGTAATGATACATAACAACGCGGTACTGAGCAGTGTTTTCATTTGTGTAATTTCGGTAAAGATAATTATGTATTGAAATTGAACAGACGGGAATGTCCTGATTTCCTTTTGCAATCGTTCTGCTTTGTCTGGTTTTAGCACGCTTTATAATAAAATTGTACATTTAACGTTATAGTAGAAATGCAACTATGAAACTCTATTGCCTGATTGTAACTTTTATAAGCATCTTTTTGTTTTCTTGTGCCAAGAAGAACGACTCTCCGTATACGGTTCCGCCGGGCAAAGACACGGTGAAAACTGACAATATTCAAATCGCGAAAAATCCATATCCCTACACCGATACCTTCAAGGGAGCGTTATTGGTTTCTTTTTTGGACTATATATATACAAAGCATGACACTGATACAACATTTGTGCTTTATGCAACACATCCAGATTCGACCAAAATAATTTTTACTTGCAGCAAGTATATTGATCTGCTAGCAGGGTACCAGTGCTCGTATACCGACTCATTAGTTTATAATCCATCCGGTAAATATAAAGGCTCATTGCGTTTTTACGACTACAAGCACCGAAAATGGCAGGTGTTAAAGGACATTCTCAGCATAACAAACTCAGGCAAATCATTATCAGTAAGTTGGGACATACCGGGTCTGGAACTTATAGGCGTTTGCGCCGAGTCTGGTGAAGACATCGGGCAGTTTACAAGCAAGTAAAGTACGCTGTGTAATCTTTTCTGCTGTATTAATCCAACTTCAAAACTGCCAGGAAAGCTTCCTGCGGCACATCTACGCTACCTATCTGCCTCATACGTTTTTTGCCCTCTTTCTGTTTCTCCAGCAGTTTGCGCTTGCGGCTTATATCACCGCCATAGCACTTGGCGGTTACGTCTTTACGCATAGCTGAGATGGTTTCGCGGGCTACAATTTTGGCACCAATTGCCGCCTGAATGGCTATCACGAACATTTGCTTGGGCAGCAGGTCTTTGAGCTTCACACAAAGTTTGCGCCCGAAGTCCTGCGCACGGCTGCGGTGTATGAGGGCACTCAGCGCATCCACAGGGTCTCCGTTCAGCAGTATATCCATACGGGCAATATCGCTTTCGCGGTAGTCGAGCGGATTATAGTCGAAGGAGGCGTAGCCGCGGGTGCAGCTTTTCAGTTTATCGTAGAAGTCAAAAACGATCTCAGTAAGCGGCATTTCAAAAATCAGCTCCACACGGGTAGGGGTGAGGTAGTGCTGATTGATGAGCAGGCCGCGCTTGCCCAGGCACAGGCTCATAATGTTGCCTATATAATCGGGCAGGGTAATAATCTGTGCCCTGATGAAAGGTTCCTCAATCCTGTCCAGGCTGGAAGGATCGGGCATCTCGCTGGGGTTGTTTACAATTATAGTTTTGTTCTTGTCGCGCGTTTTGTAGGCATGGAAGCTTACGTTGGGTACGGTAGTAATCACCGTCTGGTTAAATTCACGCTCCAGCCTTTCCTGAATAATCTCCATGTGCAGCATGCCCAGGAATCCGCAACGGAAACCAAAGCCCAGCGCCTGACTGGTCTCCGGCTCAAATGTAAGGGAGGCATCATTGAGCTGCAGTTTTTCCATACAGTCGCGCAGGTCTTCGAAGTCATCAGTATCTACCGGGAAAATACCTGCAAATACCATTGGTTTTACTTCTTGGAAACCTTTTACACTTTCTTGTGTGGGGTTGGCTACAGTAGTGATGGTATCACCAACTTTCACCTCCCTGGCATTTTTAATTCCGGTAATGATGTAGCCTACATCTCCGGCCTTTACATCGGCACGCGGCGAAAGGGTGAGTTTCATCGCACCCACTTCATCAGCCAGGTATTCGGCATCGGTATGTATGAACTTAATTTTGTCGTTCTTTTTTATGGTTCCGTTTACCACACGGAAGTAGGCAATGATACCTCTGAATGAGTTAAAAACGCTATCAAAGATTACAGCCTGCAGCGGGGCGTTAGGGTCGCCTACAGGTGCTGGAACACGCTCAATGATGGCAGTCATAATCTCTTCGATACCAATGCCGGTTTTGGCACTCGCCAGAATGATATCTTCCGGTTTGCAGCCTATCAGGTCTACAATCTGATCAGTTACTTCAGGCACCATGGCGCCGTCCATATCAATTTTATTGATCACCGGAATGATCTCCAGGTCATTATCCAGAGCCAGATAGAGGTTGCTGATGGTCTGCGCCTGTATTCCCTGGCTGGCATCAACCAGCAGCAATGCGCCTTCGCAGGCAGCCAGCGCACGGCTCACTTCGTAGCTGAAATCTACGTGGCCGGGGGTATCAATGAGGTTAAGTACATATTTAGTGCCTTTCCATTCATATTCCATCTGAATGGCGTGGCTCTTGATAGTAATACCTTTTTCACGTTCCAGGTCCATATCATCGAGTACCTGTGCCTGCATTTCTCTCGATGAGATTGTTTTAGTAAACTCCAGCAAGCGGTCGGCCAGGGTACTTTTACCATGGTCTATATGGGCGATGATACAGAAATTGCGAATGTTTTGCATATAATTTTAAGAGGGTGCCCGCCCGAACGGGCGTTCAATTCGGGCGGGCAAAGGTAGTGATTTAATGTGCTAATGTGGCAATGTGGCAGTGGCATAATTTGAATTATTTAAATATTCCTTTATCAGAATTGTCAACACTCGCGGAGAAGCAAGCATGCGTCTTTACGTGGGGGATCGCCTCCCTTGTTCGTGCCTTATTATAATAATTTTTACAGCTATTGTAGCAGGACTTATTATCAGCTACTGCCTCACACAGGATGATTTATTCTACGCTGATATTTGCCGCACATCTTTTTTTCATCTTTTATTCCCTGATGAATTGTTGGTCAGAAGGTAAGACCAAAGGCGGGCACAAAAAGCCCCCGAAACCGATGGCTCCGGGGGCGGATTGTTTTTCTGTTTTTTAGAACAGGATGGAAACTAAGCCTGTTTTACAAATTCCACATTGGCGTGAATGGTTACGTCTTCACCCAGCAGTATACTGCCCGTCTCTGAAATGAGGCTGAAGCTGACACCGAAATCTTTACGGTTTACTTTGCCGTCTACTGTAAAGCCGGTACGTGCATTGCCCCAAGGATCGGTCATAATACCGCCAAATTCCACCTTCATGGTTACGGGTTTAGAAACACCGCGCATGCTCAGGTTGCCGTGCAGTTTATACTCTTCTTCAGTCACTTTTTCCAGTTTTGTGCTGTCAAATATCATTTGCGGATGATTTTCATGATCAAAGAAGTCGGCTGTTTTCAGGTGCCCGTCGCGCTGCTCGTTGTTGGTAGATATTGATTCAACATTGGCAGTAAGATGCACTTTAGCAGTTGGCATATCATCGCCTTCTGTGGTCAGGGTAGCGGTGAAATTTTTGAAATGGCCGGTAACGTTAGATACCATCATGTGCCTTACTTTGAATGTCAATTCTGAGTGGCTGGGGTCCATTGCCCAATTGGTTGTGCTCATTTTGTTTGTTTTTTTGGTTTTTGAAATTTTTGGTTAATGAATGTATATTTTGCTAACAGTGTTAATTTTCTGAATAAAAAAAATCAGGTTTCCAGTCCTTTTATAAAACTTTTAATGAAGTCTTTGAGAATAGCTTTGTTAAATTCATCAGGGTTCATGTTTAAATGAGAAACAGGCGGTGCAACCAGATTTATAGACACCAGCCCGTGTATCATAGACCAAAACGAATGTATTTTCAACCATATCTCCGTACTATCCTGAGGAAGCCCAGCGATCTGATTAATAGTTGTGGAGATTACACTGATAAACGCACTTAGTTCGGGTACTTTAGTCAGGCTTTCGCAGGTGGGCATGCCTAGCCCGAACATGAGCTGGTAATATTCCTTATTCTGAAACGCAAAATCCCAGTAGGCTACTGCCACATCTTCCAGTTGCTGCTTATGGTTTGTCTGTCTTGCTTTTGCCTCCGCCAGGTTTTCGGTCATCAACTGAAAGCCCCTGCGGTTAAACTCAGAGAGAATTGCCTCCTTGTTTTCAAAATGATCGTAAACTACAGGCACACTGTACTCTATGGCATCGGCAATCTTACGAATGGACAGGTTTAGCCAGCCGTCCTGGTTCACCAGTTCCCATGCAGAAGACAGTATGCTTTCGCGTACTTCTTTTCTTTGCCTTTCTTTCCTTTCTGAGATGCCCATAGTTTCTGGGGTGAATAATTTCTAACGGCGTTAGCAAAAGTAGGTGGTTTTGCGGGAAAAAGGGTTTATTGGCATATAGATTGTGTTTATACCAAGATGGTTGGTAAATGAATGACGTATCTGAGCCGTATGCAACTTGTTGTTTTTCAGTCATCAAAGGTGGTCAACAACATTTTTAATTTCCGTTACTTTGTTCCAAAGCTCAATGAAAAAAATTGTCTTGCTATT
>OMJB01000079.1 GCA_900299255.1 Sphingobacteriales bacterium | reverse complement strand
AGATAGTGTTTCCATTGTTAACCAACAAAAAATGTAAACATGGAATCAAAGAAAAAGCAGTCCACAGAAAACTTCATCAAGTACCATAGTACGCTTGCAGTACCTATACTTTCACCTCCCGATTTTGCCAACGCCATTGGTTACAGCCTTGATCGTATCACCAAATCTGTTCTTTTCAAAGCCAAAGATAGCAGCAGGTATGTAATGGCTTGCTGTTCTGTGAGTAAGAAATTTGACCTCACGCATATCGCTTTACTGGCAGGATTAAAGAAGCTTGAACTTGCCTCACCGGAGGAACTATTGCAAATGACCGAATATCCCCCAAGAGGAGTTTCTCCGCTGGCATTGCCTGAAGGCCTGCCTGTTTATATTGATGATGCGCTGCTCGGATTTCAAACTGTTTTGGTTGGTGCGGGTGAAGCCGGTGCAGAAATAGAAATAGCGCCTGCTGAACTCGTGAGAATTACGGGTGCATTTGTTACAACAATTACAAAACGCCTGCCGTAAATTCGGTTAAATAATGCTTGACGGACAGTGGCATACAATTTAAGGATTGAATTATTGAAATGTGATTTCAATAATTTGATATTTTCCCCTAAATAAGCAGGTGCTGCAACAAAAACGCTGTTGCAAATGCGCTCAATCCGATTTAGTCCTATTTTTACGCTGCTTTATAACTATTTCCCCTTATCAACTTAATTAGACTAACTCATGACTAAAATACTGATTACAGGCGGGGCCGGATTTGTGGGCAGCTCGCTGGCAGACAGCCTGCTGCAGGACAAGGACAATTTTGTAGTGTTGGTAGATAATTTCCTGACAGGATTTGAAAGGAATATACCGAAAGCGGATAACTGTGTGTTCATCAAGTGCGATGTAAACAACTACCGCGATATCTCTTCTGTAATGGAGCGGTATGGTTTTGATTATGTGTTTCATTATGCTGCAGTTGTGGGCGTGTTGCGTACTATCAACAACCCTAAAATGGTGCTGGATGATGTGTGGGGCATGGAGAACATTTTTATGCTTAGTAAGAACACCGGGGTGAAGCGAATATTCTTCTCATCATCATCAGAAGTGTATGGAGAACCTGTGCACCTGCCTCAGCACGAGCATCAGACACCGCTGAATTCTAAACTGCCTTATGCGGTTATCAAAAACCTGGGCGAATGTTTTTGCCGCACCTACAAGCAGGAATACGGGCTGGATTATACCATACTCCGTTTCTTTAACACCTACGGGCCCAAGCAGAGTGCCGATTTTGTGATGTCAAAATTTCTGAATTTTGCACTGAAAAATGAACCAATACCTATATACGGCGATGGTTCTCAGACCCGCACTTTCTGCTACATTCAGGATAATATTGACTTTACCATAGAGTTGTTTAAGAATAACCATTTTCTGAACGATGTGGTCAACCTGGGCAACGACCAGCTGACAACTGTGAAAGAACTTGCTGAGATAATCATAGACATTACCAATTCAAAATCTGAGATCGCATATCTGCCACCACTTAAAGAAGGAGATATGACCCGCAGGCAGCCGGATATTTCCAAGATGCGTTCTGTACTAAAAAGAGACCTGACAGATATAAGGGTGGGTATAGGTAACATACTGAAAGCCTGGCGAAAGTAGGACGGTAATACTGGACTGTTTCTTTAGCAGTATCCTTATTGCCGTGATTGTGCAGTGATATAGGATTCGTGATTTGAATCACAGATGTAGTTACGGATAAACGAACTAAATTAGATGTTCCTTAACGTCGATCAAGAATGAACCTCCATGTAGTTGCATATCCCGAACTGTCTGCCGCAGATTATAGTAAGATACAGGCTGAGCGTAAGGTGCATAACAGTTTATATAGTGTGATTGAGCCACATTTTACAATTGTGTTTTCTGTGCAGGGTATGGAAGCCGGCAATTTCATTGCTGAAATAGCGAAGCAGAGCGGTGCTGTGCCGCGAATAGAGTTCTGCCTCAGGTGTGCGGTTATCGTTAAGGATTCATTTAGCAACAACTATGATGCTTTTCTGGTGCCAGATGAGGGCTATAGCCGGATTGTGAAGTTGCATGATAAATTGTACAGTGGCAGTTTGTCTCCCCACCACCGGCTTGACGTCTGTTATATACCGCACATTAGTATAGGCTACTCGCCCGATATGCAAATAATAAAAGAGATTGCTGACCAATGGAATGCAAATGATTTTGCGATCTGTGGTACCATACCTGCACTGGATATCATTAATTATGAAAACAGGGTTGTTACGACATTGGAGCGGGTGGGGTTGGGGTGAGGAATAGAAATTGAAAAGAGCAAAAAAAATACCTGCAGTTTGCAGGTATTTTGCGGAGGGACAGGGATTCGAACCCTGGATACCCTTAGAGGTAGCACACTTTCCTAAATAGAAAAAACGATAGTGCATAAGCAATATCGTTTTCTGCGGAGGGACAGGGATTCGAACCCTGGATACCCTTTGACAGGTATACACACTTTCCAGGCGTGCCTCTTCAACCACTCGAGCATCTCTCCGGTTGTATTAGTCAGCTTATAAAGGCTGGCTTTTTTGGAAGGGTGCAAAAATACGAATTCTATCTACAAAGGAAAAATCTTTTCTGATGCGGCTGTGGTTACCGCTGCCACCTCTTCCAGGCTGCAGTTCTTTATATCAGCAATTTTCTGGGCTATATAGGGTATGTAGGCGCTTTCGTTCCTTTTGCCTCGGTAGGGTGCCGGGGCAAGGTAGGGCGCATCTGTTTCCAGCACTATGCGCTCCAGCGGTATCTCTTTGATGATATCCGGCAGGGTGCTTGTTTTGTAGGTAACTACGCCGCCTATTCCCAGATAAAAGCCCAGCTCAATGATCTGTTGCGCCTCGCTCAGCGTGCCGCTGAAACAATGAAAGATGCCGTTTAGTTTGCCATTCTGCTTTTTTCTGACAATTTCTATACAATCTGCGGTAGACTCGCGGCTGTGTATCACTATGGGCAAGCCGTATTGCAGCGCCATGTCTGTCTGCGCCTCAAATGCTTCAATCTGTTGATTCTTAAAAGTGAGGTCCCAGTAGTAATCGAGGCCAATCTCGCCAACCGCATAGAATTTTCTTTTAGCCAGCCAGCCGGCCATTATATTCAGTTCGTCTTTATAATTTTCGTTCACATGGCATGGGTGCAGGCCCATCATGGGCATACAATGCTCAGGCCACTTGTCGGCTATCTGCAGCATGCCCGCAACAGTAAGGCTGTCGCAGTTGGGCATATACAGTTTTGTTACTCCCGCAGCAATGGCCCTTTCCACCTGAGCCTCGTCATGAATCAGTTTTTCAGAGTATAAATGGGTATGGGTATCTGTGAACATTGCTGATGATTACATTATTGCCAACCGTGCAAACGGCTGTGGTGCTGGTATGATAAATAGTACGGTTTCTGTGTAATACTCTTGTTCTATTAAATAACCTGTCCTCTCAGCAGGTCTTCAAACACATCTGCTTTCCTGATCAGGCGTGCTTTGCCATTTTCTATCATTACCTCGGCAGGTTTAAGCCTTGAGTTGAAGTTGCTGCTCATCTCAAATCCGTATGCCCCGGCATTATGAAACACCAGCAGGTCACCTTCTCTTACTTCGCTCAATACACGGTCCCAGGCGAAAGTATCAGTTTCGCAAATGTTGCCCACCACAGTATAAATGCGCTGTGCACCATCGGGGTTAGAGATGTTGGTAATGCGGTGATAGGAGTCGTAGAACATAGGCCTGATCAGATGATTGAAGCCGGAGTTAACGCCTACGAAAACTGTAGCGGTTGTCTGCTTGATCACATTGGCTTTCACCACCAGCGAACCGCATTCGCTTACCAGGTATTTGCCCGGCTCAAACCATAGCTCTACAGTACGGTTATACTCTTTTTCAAATTCCTGTGCGGCCTGCGATACCATTCTGCCGAGTGTGTCTACATCGGTTGCTTTTTCATCTACGCGGTATGGTACTTTAAATCCGCTGCCCAGGTCTATGAAATCGAGCGCAGGAAAGCGGGATGCAATGCCAAACATTACTTCAAGCCCACGCAGAAATACTTCGATATCCTTTATCTCGCTACCGGTATGCATGTGCAGACCCTGAACGTGCAGGCCGGTAGTTTTAACAATGCGGGCTATATGCCGCTCCTGATGTATTGAAATGCCAAATTTACTGTCTATATGCCCTGTGGAGATTTTATAATTGCCGCCTGCCTCAATGTGCGGGTTGATGCGGATACAAACAGGATAGGTGCTGCCAAATTTATTACCAAACTGCTCCAGAATGGAAATGTTGTCTATATTGATGCGAACGCCTAGCTGGGTACATTCCAGAATCTCGTTAAAATCTACACAGTTCGGAGTGTACAGGATCTCATTTGGCGCATATCCGGCCAGCAGCCCCAGTTTTACTTCATTCACGCTTACGCAATCCAGCAGCGCTCCCAGGCTCTTCATGTACCTGAGAATATTCACATTGGTAAGTGCTTTGCATGCATAAAAGAACCGGGTAGGGTGGTCATTAAATGCGTTTACCAGTTTATTGTATTGTTCAGCTATTTTCTCAGCATGGTATACATATACCGGTGTACCGAATTCGGTGGCAGCGGCTATCAGCTGCTCATTAGTTATTGGTTCGTACATAAAGGGTGCAAAGTTATGGTATTAGTTGAATGGTTGATTAGTTGATTAGTTGATTAGTTGATTGGTTGATTGGTTGGTTGGTTGGTTGGTTGAATGGTTGGTTGGTTGAATAGCTGAATGGTTGAATAGTGCGTTTGGGCGGAGTGTTTTGGGTTTAAAGAGATTTATACTTAGAATGTTTGTAACTGAGTTTTGGAGAAATGGAACTTTGCTATATCTTTAGGCTTATTAATCTGTAAATACATAGCTAAATATCGTTTTATGATGAAGAAAAGGATGTACATTTTATGCCTGATGCTATCGCTGATCTGCTCTGCCACAGAGGGTTTTGCCCAGCGTGGCAAAACTGAGATCGCCCTTGGTTATGGCTATTGGAGTTTATATAATCTTGCTAACGGACAGCCTTACAAAAATTCTTCAGGGACAACTGCTTTGGTTATCCGCCATTATTTTTCTAAAGATGTAACTCTTGGTTTGGGTATCGCTTCTGAAAATATCAAGGATTACGGTAGTTTTACCACATTCTCACCTGAGCTGACAGTGAACTATATGGATACCAAAGATTCCAGGATCAGGGTGCGTTTGTATGGTTCTATTTCATACGGGGTAGCATATTTCCACGACAACAATATCGGAGTTGGTTATGCTGATAATTCGGGCTTAAAAGCTGTAGGTTTTAATGGCAGCCCTTTTGGTTTGAGGATTGGCCGCCAGTTTGCATTTTTTACTGAAATCGGCGTAGGTTACAAAGGCTTGTTCCATACAGGCCTTGAAATCAGAGTGCCACGCGTACTGGCTAAAAACAGGCATCACGAAGATTAATTTTACTGACAATACAACACGATTGAAAAGCCCCGTTTCGGGGCTTTTTATTTGCCCGTTATTTTATCAATGGCAGCAGCCAGTTTCCTGTCTTCATCTGTAACGGTATTGCCTGCATCGTGGGTGGCCAGCCATATCTCTACTGTGTTCCATGTATTCTTCCAGGTAGGGTGGTGGTCCTGTTTCTCTGCAATGATAGCAACGTGTGTCATAAACGAAAACGCCTCGCCAAAATCGCTGAATTTGAAGCTACGGTATAAACTGTTGTCTTTTTCTATCCACATAGGTTGCTAATTTGATAATTGGGTAATTTGCCAATTCGGCAATGCTACATAAAGTTACCGTTTTCTGTAAACAAAAAAACCATCCGCCGCGGCGGATGGTTTTCGTATTTTAAACACATTGGCACATTGTCAAATTGTCTTATTGCCACATTGTCTCATTGCCAAATTGTTTCATTGTCAAATTACTCAGGAGCTTTTTCGTCGCTTTCAGCCTGAATCATTTTGTCCTTGATAGCGGCAAGTGTTCCCAGGTCGCCAAGCGTTGCTTTCTCAACTTTGCTCTGGATGTTCTTAACAGCTTTCTTGGTTTTTTCAGATTCAGAAACTGCGTCTTTACGAGCTGCTTCTTTTTCGTCATTTTTTACCTGTTCCCAAACCTTGGCATGAGACACCATGATACGCTTGTCGTTTCGATCGAATTCAATGATCATAAACGGAAGTGTTTCCTCAGCTTCTACATTGCGGCCATCTTCCTTACGGAGGTGGCGTGCAGGTGAGTAAGCTTCAAGGCCGTACTGGAGCTGCACTGTAGCGCCTTTATCGTCTTTACGCGTTACGCTGCCATCGTGGATAGAACCGATAGGGAATACTGTTTCAAATGTATTCCAGGGGTCTTCTTCCAGTTGTTTGTGGCCAAGGGCAAGTTTGCGGTTTTCCTTGTCTATAGAAAGGATAGCAATTTCGATCTTATCGCCAACTTTCACAAACTCACTTGGGTGATTGTAGCGCTTGATCCAGCTCAGGTCGCTGATATGAATCATACCGCCGATGCCTGTTTCCAGTTCTACAAACACACCATATGGAGTGATGTTTTTAACAACGCCTGTGTGGCGGCTGTCAACAGGGAATCTGTTTTCGATAGAATCCCATGGGTCTGCAGTCATCTGCTTGATAGACAGGCTCATTTTGCGCTCATCTTTATCAAGTGTCACAACCACTGCTTCATATTCTTCGCTCAGTTTGAAGAATT
Source organism: Sphingobacteriales bacterium (assembly GCA_900299255.1). Taxonomy (GTDB): domain Bacteria; phylum Bacteroidota; class Bacteroidia; order Chitinophagales; family Chitinophagaceae; genus Nemorincola. The sequence goes on along the minus strand of OMJB01000079.1, from coordinate 2,312 downwards.
CTTTTGCATTGATAGGCTGTGAAGACCAAGTGATCTCAGATACGTGTACGAGGCCTTCTACACCTGGCATAATCTCAAGGAATGCACCATAATCTTCTATGTTTACTACTTTACCCTTGATCTTAGCGCCTTCTGCTATTTCAGCAGGCAGGTTATCCCAAGGATGAGGAGTCAATTGCTTCAGGCCAAGGCTGATGCGTTTTTTCTCATCATCGAAGTCAAGAACCACAACGTTCAGTTTCTGACCGTTATGCAGCACTTCGCTTGGGTGCGTTACACGGCCCCAGCTGATATCTGTAATGTACAGCAATCCGTCAACACCACCCAGGTCAATGAATGCACCGAAGTCGGTAACATTCTTAACAGTACCTTCCAGTACCTGTCCTTTTTCAAGCTGGCCGATGATCACGCTGCGCTGCTGTTCGATATCGCTTTCGATAAGTGCTTTATGAGATACCACCGCGTTGCGGATAGTTTCGTTGATCTTAACAACTTTGAAGTCCATTGTCTTGCCAACGTACTGATCGTAATCAGTAACAGGCTTCACGTCTATCTGAGAGCCCGGCAGGAACGTTTCCAGCCCGTATACATCAACAATAAGGCCGCCCTTGGTTTTAGAGGTAATAGTACCTGTAACCAGTTCGCCTGTTTTGTAGAAGTCTACGATCTGCTGCCATGCGCGTGCTGCGCGTGCCAGTTTGCGGCTGAGGTTCAGATGGCCGTTGCGGTCTTCTTTCTCCACCACCATAACTTCGATATCATCACCGATTTTCAGGTCGGGCATATCACGGAATTCGTTTAAAGAAATCAGGCCGTCTGATTTGAAACCGATGTTAATAATAGCATCAGTTTTAGTGAGGCCCACAATAGAGCCACGCAACAGTTCTGATTCTGCTATAGACTTGAATGTATTGCCATATAAAGAATCGAACTTCTGACGGTCGTCTTCTTTATAAGATGCTACATTGCGCTTGTCAACGCTCCAGTCGAAATCATCATGCGACGTTTCGGGAACACTGGTGTAGTAATGCCGTGCCGCGCGCGACATTGAAGCCGGAGCATCATTTGATTCTGCCGGAGTTGGGTTTGTAGTATCCTCAGACACTGCTGCCACATTTTGTGCGGGCTCGTTATTCGGAGTTCCGCTTGTTTCTGAATTCATTACCTGATCTTCCAATTGTACTTCTCAGTTTGTACGGCTGCTTTATTGGGCAACCGGAGGTTAAACAATAAAATCTTTCCCCAAATTTTTTGGGAGTGCAAAGATAGGGGTTTTGTGGAATATGGAAACAAGAATTTGGAATTTGTGCATATTTGAGCGCTTTTTCGCATATGCTGCCAGCAGATTAAGTAAATTAGAAAGTGTGCGAACTCCGGATTTAGAATATACAGTTTTTACATTACTTGATGATTTTGATGTAATTGAGTATTAAAAAAGGGTTTTTAGCAACTTGTTCAACATTCGCAAAATATAATATATATAAATTATGCGAAATGGAAACCTTGGTAGTGCGTTTAGTGTTTCTTTTGAATATAATTAGAAATATTTATATAAAATAAAAAATGCATACCATAGCTGCTGTTGGTAAAAATAAGTTGTATCTTTTTATTTTGTTCAAATTAATTCATATCTTGCTCTCCAATATTCAGTAATTTAATAAGCGATAAATCCTATTTAAAAACTTCTATTAAAACAACTGTATGAAGAAAATCTATTTTCTGCTAATTCTGACCTGTTTATCCGCATTTTCTTTTGCGCAGACGACCACGTTTAACTACACTGGGACGATTGTGAATTACACTGTGCCGCCAGGTGTAACTTTTATTAACATTACCGCAACCGGAGCCCAGGGTGGAAACTCTTCGTCTTTTCAGGGTGGCAAGGGTGCTGTTATCAGTGGTAATTTTACTGTTACACCGGGCCAGTTGCTGAAGGTGCTTGTGGGCCAGCAAAACCTGACTGGTGGTGCTAACGCCGGTGGCGGTGGCGGTGGCTCGTTTGTGTGGGATAATGCCAGCACAGCATTGCCAATGATTGCCGCCGGTGGTGGCGGTGGTGCAGGCTTTTCTTCTTCTGCAGGTAACGGGCTTAATGCTTCAACTACAACTAATGGTGTGAATGGTGCTGGTGGTTACAATGGAGCTGGTTCAGCTGGGCAAGGTGGTTTTACGCCAACGTCTACTGCAGGTTATACATATTGGGCTTCAGGTGGTTGTGGATGGTTATCTGATGGTAATGTTGGATATCTGGTTTCAGGCTGTCAGTCTTTGGGAGGAGTTAGGCCTTTGGCAGGCGGTGCAGGTGGTTCTGT